>JAZOQF010000077.1:0-2535 GCA_045655905.1 Acutalibacteraceae bacterium
CAAATTGTTCGAACAAAGGGAACTTAAAATTGAGTTGGCAGCGCCTACGGGTAGGGCGGCAAAGCGAATGACCGAACTTTGCGGAATGGAAGCCAAGACGATACATAGGCTTTTAGAGGTTGAGTGGTCTGACGAGGATAAGCGTTCATTTGCAAGAAATGAAAAAAATCCTCTTGATTGTGATGTTATAATTGTTGACGAAGCTTCTATGATAGATGTTTTGCTTTTTAGCGACCTTTTAAAGGCGCTCAAAATTTCTGCGAGAATAATAATTGTTGGCGACTCTGACCAGTTGCCGAGTATTGGAGCGGGCAATGTTTTAGCCGATATACTTTCATCAGATGTTTTTCCGTCGATAAGACTTAAAAAGGTTTTCAGGCAAGCACAGAAAAGTAAAATTGTTACCAATGCTCACGCAATTATTAAAGGTGAACAACCCGATTTTAGTGATAAGCAATCTGATTGTTTCTTTCTTCACAGGGAAGACAAATATTCTACAGTGGGTACTGTAATGGATTTGGTCTGTGAACGCTTGCCTGCAGCATATAAAATAAATCCTTTGACCGATATTCAGGTGCTTTGTCCCTCAAAAATGATGGATACGGGTACGGTTAATCTTAATAATCTTATGCAAGAAAGGCTTAATCCTTATCAAAAAGGTGAGCCACAGTTGAGTTTCAAGGGGTTTTATCTGCGTGTGGGCGACAAGGTAATGCAGGTTAAAAATAACTACGACTTGCAGTATAAAAAGGATAACGGTGAATACGGTACAGGCGTTTTTAACGGTGATGTAGGATATATCACCGATATTGATATAAGAGGCGGTATTTTAAAGGTAAGATATGATGATAAGGTTGCAACCTATTTTTCGGAGGACCTGTCACAATTAGAACTAGCTTACGCTGTAACTGTGCACAAAAGTCAAGGAAGCGAGTATGATTATGCTGTCATACCGTTAATGGATGTGCCATCTCGTCTTAAATATCGTAATTTGTTGTATACGGCTGTGACAAGAGCGAAAAAGATGCTTATTTTGGTGGGCGATGAAGGTATTTGGCGAGCAATGGCAGAGAACGACCGAAAAACTCTTAGATACACACTTTTAGATGTTTTCATAAAGGAAAAAGCAGAATATGAGATTTATTAAACTTATAATAAAAAGCTTTTTAGATACTGTTTTTCCTAATAGGTGTGTGGGTTGTGGTGAGATAATCAATAAAGACTACGGTCTTTGTGAGTATTGTAATGAATATATTTCGAAAACTGTTATTGATGATAGATGTAAAGTTTGCGGTTGCAAAAAGAAAGACTGTCAATGCCGATTTAGAGTGTTTCACTTTACTGCTTGTACAGCACCTTATTATAATGAGGATATTGCAAAACAGATAGTTTATGCTTTTAAATTCAGTAAAAAACAGGAGTTCGGCGATTTTTTGGCTGAACGAATGGCTTTGAGTGTTAAAAGTGATTTTTACGATGTAGATTTTAATGCGATAGCTTATGTGCCTATACCTTTTAAACGGGAACTTAAAAGAGGATATAACCAAAGCAGGGAATTAGCAGTACGTCTTTCTAAGATTTTAAATGTACCGTTGGTAGAAAATGCTTTGGGATGTAATCCTAAGAGGCAACCGCAACATAAAACACACGCCAAGGATAGATTTCAAAATGTAAATGGAGCGTTTTATCCCAATCTTTCCCTCAAGGGAAGAAGGGTTCTTTTGGTAGATGATATTAAAACTACGGGCGCCACGCTTGATGAATGTTCAAAAGCTCTTTTAAAAGCGGGTGCACAAGAGGTATATTGTGTAACAGCACTTATTTCAAAGAGTAAAAAGAAGGAAGGTTAATTATGGCTACAGATATAGGAATTGATATAGGCTCGTCCAAAACGGTTATATTTTCAAGTTCTAAGGTGCTTTTAGAACAGCCTAACGTTGTTACTGTGGACAACGATACTTGGGAGCCTGTGTATTTTGGCGAAAAGGCAAAACAAACACAGGGCAGAACACCTGATAGCTTGGTTTGTGTCAACCCTATTGAAAGGGGCGTAATTTCTGATTACGATATTGCCGAGACCATGCTTCGCAATTATATGTCGCAGAGTTTGGGAAATAAAATTCTCAGACCTCGTATTATGGCGACCTTGCCTGCCGGTCTTACCGAACTTCAGCACCACTCGCTTGCTAATGTTGTAGAGGGCGCAGGTGGAAGAAATGTTTTCATAATAGAAAGCCCCTTAGCGGCAGCATTTGGCATTGGTATTGATTTAACGACACCAAGGGGAACACTTATTGTTGATGTTGGTGCCGGAACCACCGATATAGCAGTTGTTTCAATGGGTGGTATTGCGGTTTGCGAATCCTTTAAAACTGCTTCATTTGATTTTGATGCTCAGATTGTGCGCTACATCAGAAAAGAGTACAATATTGAAATAGGAAATTTGATGGCAGAAAATATTAAAATAAAGCTTGGTGCTGCAATCAAACGACCTATCGAGGTAGCAATGGTGGCTAAAGGACAGAATGTATTCAC
>JAZOQF010000078.1:0-5868 GCA_045655905.1 Acutalibacteraceae bacterium
ATTCCGTTTTCACCTTTTGTTGTAACAGCAGAATAGCCTCTTGGCTTTTCTGAGGTTCTGATGTTCTTTGTTTCAAAAGGAATCTCTACCTGACTTGTGACTACCGAAACGGTTTCAACTTTCAAGTCGTCAACCAAAGCCCTGGCAGACTCCATTTTTAAAACATCAGATTTTAAGAAATAGCCCTTGTTTACCTCTACATTGTCAGCAAACTTAGATTTATTCTCTGCGCCGTCTACATAGTAAGCCATTAAGCGGGCATCTATATAATCATTGATTTCATTACCCTCTACGCAGAATGCCAATGTGCCGTTTACAAAAATTCCGGTTGCCTCAACAATGCCGTCATTATTGTCTATTATAGCTTCAACAAGTTCTTCGGTGGTGTTAAGCTTGTCCTTGACAGTTAATACCATACCGAATTTTGGCGAAATAGATGCTTTCTGAGCTCTTTTTTCGTCTAACGATTCAACTACAATAGAGTCTGCTTTGTCGTAATCTGACTGACTTGAAACCACTGCGATTACCTCATCGGAGTACTTAACGGTAAAACCGATTGTTACACCCGAAGCGGCAACGGTTAAGGTTGCAGCTAATACAGCCAAAATACCGCAGGACACATATTTAAAGTTTCTGTTGCTTTTTATGAATTTGTGAGTTCTTTTAAGGATTTCGCTAATCTTCAAATTCGTAAAAATAACAGTCACGCTCCTTTAAAAATTACATTTTGTAATAACTACGGGTCTAATTATAACAAAAAGGTTACAAAATTGCAACCTTTTTCTCAAAAATGATTACATTTTGTAATTATGCACAAATGATACGTATAATACATTTTATTTTGTAGCCTTTGCACAATCTATCCTCGTCCTTTATATAAATATAGTGTACAAACCCTGTTTTTATTACTTAATTCAAAATTTTTATTGACATATCGGCCGATTTTGAGTATAATCTAAAATCGATAGGTTATGCCATAAGGCTGACCGCCAATCTGATATTCAAGGAGGGTTTCTAGTGAAAAGAACTTATCAGCCTAAAAAGCTTCATCGTAAGAAGGAACACGGTTTCCTTAAAAGAATGGCAACTGCAAACGGCCGCAAGGTACTCGCTCGCAGAAGAGCTAAAGGTAGAAAACAGTTGACATACTAAAAAGCCACTGTAGTGGCTTTTCATTTTATTGTGATGAAAATAACTAAAGTAAAAGAAAACTATCTGTTTCGCAGAGCCTATAACAAAGCCTCTTCTTTCGTGGGCCCCTATACGGTTGTATACATAATGAAAAACCGTGGAATGGGGATAAGACTTGGTATTACCACAGGCAAAAAAATAGGCAAGGCGGTCTGCCGCAATCGAGCAAGACGTGTTATTACTGCCGCATTCAGAGAATGTCTCTCAAATATTTCGGGCAATTTTGATATAATCATTGTGGCGAGACCTAAAATTCTAACCGTAAAAAGCAACTTCGTTGCGCAGTCCCTTCAAACGCTATTTAAAAACGCAGGTATTTTAGGGGAGCTAAAAAATGGGTAAGATTTTAATTAAACTAATTAAATTTTACAGAAAATGTATTTCCCCTTTGAAACTTCCTTGTTGTCGTTTCACACCTACCTGTTCGCAGTACGCCATTGAAGCTATTACCATTCATGGCGCCTTTAAGGGCGCAATGCTCGCAATTTGGCGAGTGCTACGTTGTAACCCATTTTGCAAAGGCGGTTACGACCCCGTTCCCGAAAACTCACAAACTTTAAAAATTACCGACAAGGACGGTGCATAAATTGTTCAATATTCCTTTTATTAACAAACCATTGGGTTGGATTTTGAAATCTATTGCAGGTTTTATGGGCGGAAATTTTGCCGCTTCTATATTCTTATTCACCCTTTTAATCAATTTAGTGCTCATACCGTTAAGCATTAAAAGTCAGAAATCATCTGTTCAACAGACCCGTATCAAGCCAAAGCTTGATGACCTTAAAAAACGTTACGGCGATGATAAACAGAAATATTCTGCCGCAATGCAAAAGCTTTATCAGGAAGAAAACGTTTCTATGTCAGGCGGATGCTTGCCTATGATTTTAAGGCTCGTTTTAATGATGTGTATTTACGGCATCATTATGTCTCCCCTCACCTATCTTATAAATGTTAATTCCGACACACTTGCAGCTGCTACCGAAGCGTTTAAGGCAGCTTTTCCGAAAATGCAACAAACCCAGCTTAATATGATTGCTGAGCTTAATAATCCCGCTTTCACATTTAAAGGCATCGAAGACGTAAGAACATCATTAGGTTCTATTAACTTTGACTTTTTCGGTATTGACCTGACACAAAAGCCCGTTTTCAGCTTTGATATTTTTAACGCTTGGGACAAAACCTGGTTAATGCCTATAATTGCATTTGCATCCCAAATTTTAACAAGCTTGATTTCTGTAAAAATGCAAAAGCAAATAAACCCCGATGCCCCCAATATGAGTGGTATGCTCTTAACCATGCCATTGATTTCACTCTTTATCGGATTTTCTTTGCCCGGTGGTGTTACTTTCTATTGGGCATGTTCATCCCTTATCGGCGGTCTTATTCAAACCGCTATTCAATACTTCTACGGTCCTCACAAGATGTTAGCCGCAGAGCGTATAAAAGAGCTTAACAAACAATGCGAGTTTGAAGCAGGACAGATTAAAAAAATAAACTCCGCCAATGCGGAATAATACGAGGAGGATTTCCCTTGATTAAGGAAGCAACCGGTTTCGGTGCTACCATAGATGAAGCAAAAGAAAATGCAATTAAAAATCTTGGTGCATCCGATTTTGACGATATACAATTTGATGTAATATCAATGCCAAAGAAAAAGGTTTTGGGACTTTTCGGTGGAAACGATGCCGAAGTTCGAGCTTACATTGAAATTCCTGAGCCTAAAGAAAACAAGAAAAAAGCAAAGAAAGAAAAGACAGCTCCTAAAAAAGCAGAAAATAAAAAGGCTGAAAAGCCTGTAAAGACCGAAAAGGCAGAAGCTAAGAAGCCCGCTCCCGAAAAGACTGTTGTTGAAACTCCTGAATACGGTGCGCCTGTTGATGAAAAGGATATCCCTGCAGATTCCCCTGCAGCAAAAGCTATCGCTTACATTAAAACAGTTCTTGATTCTATCAATTGCAAGGAAGTTTCTATTAGGGTTGCAAGCCGTGAAAACGCTTCGCTTATCATTCTTAATGGTGAAGATTTAAGCATACTTATCGGCAGACGTGGTGAAACCCTTGATGCTATTCAGTATCTTACAAGCCTCGTTGCTAACAACGGCGGCGGTCACCACAAGATTTCTCTTAACATTGGTGATTACCGTGAAAAGAGAGAGGAAACTCTAACTCAACTTGCAAATCGAATTGCAGCTCAGGCATTGGCAGCAGGCAAATGCCGTACACTTGAGCCTATGAATCCTTATGAGCGCAAGATTATTCACACCGCTATTCAGAATATTGAGGGTGTTGAATCTGCATCATTCGGTGAAGGTAATCAGAGACGAGTTGTTATAGCCCCCACAGGTGTTGAATTAAAACCTCGTATGTCAAACAGAAATTCCCGTGGCAGAAACGACAGAAGACGTGGTGGCGACAGAAAACCTCAATCCGCAACCATAACCGCTCCCGCAAGAGAGCCTAAAAAAGACAGCGACATTCCGCTGTACGGTAAAATCAACTAACCAAAAGGGCGCTGAATGTATCAGCGCCCTTTTTAAAAATATCAAAGGAGGTATACCGGTGATAAACAAACGATTGTTTCATTTGACAGTTTCCGCTCTTTTCACAGCAGTAATTGTATTATTGGCACAAATCTCTATTATTACCCCCTCCGTTCCGCTAACACTCCAAATTTTGGGTATTGCTCTTTGTGGTTTTACCCTATCGTTAAAATGGGCGCTTGGCTGTGTTGTGACTTATATTGCTATCGGCAGTTTGGGACTGCCTGTTTTTTCTGCATTTCAAGGTGGAGTGCAGGTTGTTTTAGGGCCCACCGGCGGATTTATTATAGGATTCGTTTTTTTGAGCGTGTGTTGCAGTTTGGCGCAGAACTTTAATAAAAGCGCAATCAAACTTTGTTTTGGAATTATTGGCGTCCTACTTTGTCATTTGATAGGTGTTATACAATATAGTATCGTTTCAGGAAACGATATAGCAGCGTCATTTGTCACCGCATCTCTACCCTTTATTTTAAAGGATATTATTCTTTTAATATTGGCTTTTTATCTGTCGAATCTTGTAAAAGCACGTTTAAAAACTCTTAAATTTTAGAAATTTACGCTACTTTTTGGACAAAATTTATATATTCTCACAAAATAAATATTTTTTCAAAAAAGGGGTTGCAAACCTTTTATTTTTAGTGTATAATATGTATACAGAAAATCGAATATCGCGGGGTGGAGCAGCTGGTAGCTCGTCGGGCTCATAACCCGAAGGTCGTTGGTTCAAGTCCAGCCCCCGCAACCAAAAAATCTCTGATACCCTTTAGGGTGTCGGAGATTTTTCTCGTTATAGAGATTAGATTTTGAATTTTCAGTTCTTAGGGTTATGAGACCGAAGGGCGAATAACTCGAAGGGTGAGGTGGTCGTGAATGACAGTCCGGTGGACTGTCGGAGCCACCGAGCCGACCGCCGTATTTTCTCCGCAGAGAAAATACAAGACCGTTGGTTGGGGTCCAGCCCCCGCAACCAACAAGTAGCACCGATTTAGATATCGAGGCAGAAAACCCAGAAACCACAACGGTTTCTGGCCTTTTTCTTGTCTTTTTTCGAGGTGCGATTTCATAGATATCCACCCTGGTTTTTTATATATCGGGGAGGAGTTGAACTAAATACAAAGGTAAAATTGGTTGAAAATTCACGGTTTTAATGATATAATTTGTTCGAAAAATTAAAATTTTTGGGAGGTTATGTATGCTTGAAAAAATGAGCGATTTCTTTGAAGCACGACTTGACGGATATGATGAGCATATGATGACCAACATTGAATCCGCAAACGAGTTCTATCCCTTTACAGCAAAACAATTGCCGACTTCCGAAAACTGTCAAATACTTGATTTGGGATGTGGTACGGGATTGGAACTGCAAGAATATTATGCGTTTAACCCAACGGCAAGGGTAACAGGAATAGACCTTTCGCGAGGAATGTTGTCTGAACTCAAACGAAAATTTGTGGGCAAGGATCTAACCTTGATACACGGCTCATATTTTGATGTGCCTCTCAGCAAAAATGTGTTTGATGCCGCCGTATCAGTGGAAAGTCTGCATCATTTCGAAAAAGAAGAAAAAGTTGCGTTATACGCTAAACTACATACGGCACTAAAGAATGATGGTTACTTTATCCTTACGGATTATTTTTCGCTATCCGACGAGGAAGAACAAATGCACAGACGAAATCTAATGTCTTTGAAAGAAGAACAAGGGATTGCGGATAATGAATTTTATCATTATGACACTCCACTTACTGTAAAACACGAAACAGAAGCACTTGCCCAAGCAGGTTTTTCATCAATTGAAGTGTTAAATAATTGGGGTGCAACTTATACCATAAAAGCAGTTAAATGAACCGTTAAATTCCAATATGTCGAATCGTTTCAACGCTGATATCTAAATCGGCGCAACTTGCCATAAAAAGTACCGAAAACAACTTGTTTTCGGTACTTTTTCTATGTTTTGATGCTAAAAAGCTGGAAGTTCAAAATGCTAATTTTGACGGTAGCACTTTGAAATAGCACTCGTGTGATAGCACTTCCAAAAACACGGGCAAAACCTATTCAAACCCCTAAGACTCCCTCTTGTATTTGTTCTTTTTGGGACAAAAAAGTTATGAGAGAATTTTTAAGAAAAAAAGATATGAGGA
>JAZOQF010000079.1:0-19193 GCA_045655905.1 Acutalibacteraceae bacterium
CGTGAATCAATAATCTGCGAAAAGGTAGGCAAAAAAGGCAAGGTCAAGGAAATTGATTTAATTCCCAAAATTAAATCCTTTGAAACTACGGATAACGGCGTAAATCTCGTTTTGGTTGCAGGCAGCGAGGATAATTTAAACCCATCTTTAGTAATGACAGCATTTTTCGAGCAATGCGGCATTGAACCACAATTCTACTCGGTTAAAAGAACTATGATTTACAACCGTGAGGGAGAACAATTTAAATAAAATAAAAGCCATCGGTCAAACCGATGGCTTTTTTATTATCTTGTAATCTTGGCATCCTTACCGTCAACAGTATCAGCGGTAATTGTAATTTTCTTAATGGTTTTGTCGGATGGAGCCTCAAACATAAATCTTTGAAGAATACCCTCAATTATAGAACGCAAACCTCTGGCTCCCGTTTTTCTTTCGACAGTCAGTTCTGCGATTTTTTCAATTGCATCATCGCTGAACTCGAGCTCAATTCCGTCCATTTTGAAAAGTGCCTCGTACTGCTTTAAAATGGCATTTTTAGGCTCTTTCATAATGCGAATAAGGGTTTCTTTATCCATGCCGCTAAGGGCGGTTATAACGGGTAGTCGGCCAACAAGTTCAGGGATTAGACCAAATTTTACAAGGTCTTGGTGGGTAGCAGTAGCCGATAGGGCAGAGGCCTCACGGCTTTTTGGCGACTTAACATCTGCGCCAAAGCCGAGGCTTGAGCCACCCTGACGCTTTTCAATAACCTTTTCAATTCCGTCAAAGGCGCCTGCGCAAATAAAGAGAATGTTGGTTGTATCAACCTGAATAAACTCTTGTTGAGGATGCTTTCTGCCGCCTTGGGGAGGAACGTTTGACACAGTACCCTCTAAAATTTTCAGTAGTGCTTGCTGAACACCCTCACCGCTGACATCTCTTGTAATAGACGGGTTTTCAGATTTACGGGCGATTTTGTCAATCTCATCAACGTAAATAATGCCGCGCTCTGCCTTTTCTACATCGTAGTCAGCCGCTTGAATTAAACGAAGAAGAATGTTTTCAACATCTTCGCCTACATAACCCGCCTCGGTCAATGTGGTAGCGTCTGTAATAGCAATAGGCACATCTAAAATCTTTGCCAATGTCTGTGCTAAAAGTGTTTTACCAACACCCGTAGGACCGAGCATTAACACATTACTCTTATTTAGTTCAACATCGCTGTCGGTATTTTTGAAAATACGCTTGTAGTGATTGTAAACCGCAACAGCTAATGCCTTTTTAGGTTCATCCTGACCTATAACATACTGGTCAAGCTGAAATTTGATTTCTTGAGGAGTAGGGAGAACAAAATTTTTCTCCTTTTCTCTCTTTTTCGAAGCTTTTGCGGCATTTTCATCGTCTAAAAGCAGAGAACTGCAGAAATTTATACAGCTGTCGCATATAAAAACATCAGGCCCCTCAATAAGGCGGGACACCTCGTCTTGACCTCTGCCGCAAAAGGAACAACGAATTTCGGTATCGTTATTGTTAGGCATTTTATAACCTCTTATCTTTTAGTAATAACCTTGTCAATAAGACCGTATTCCATAGCCTCATAAGCTGACATAAAGTTATCTCTTTCGGTGTCTCTTTCAATGATTTCAAGAGGCTTTCCGGTATTTTCTGCTAATATTTTATTAAGGTTAGCTCTGGTCTTTTCGATGTGGCTTGCGTGAATTAAAATATCAGTAGCCTGACCTTGAGCTTGGCCTAAGGGTTGGTGAATCATAATTTCGCTGTTGGGAAGTGCTAAACGCTTGCCCTTGGCACCTGCGCTCAAAAGGAATGCTCCCATAGAAGCTGCCATACCCATACAAATAGTGCTAACATCACATTTGATATACTGCATTGTATCATAAATGGCAAGACCTGCAGAAACCGAACCACCGGGGCTGTTAATGTAAAAACTTATGTCTTTATCAGGGTCCTGACCCTCAAGATATAAAAGCTGAGCGATGATAACACTTGCAGATGCATTGTCAACCTGGTCGTTAAGCATTATAATTCTGTCATTAAGCAGACGGGAGAAGATGTCATAAGAACGTTCGCCTCTGCCTGTTTGCTCGATTACATAAGGTATCATAGTCATATCCATAATAAAAAATCCTTTCTGTATTTTATAAAACGCCGACATCTAAGCCGGCGTTTTACTAACTTTAAAAAGTATTGACGGCTTTAACAAATTTTAATCAATTATTCTTCCGTCTTCTTTGTTGTCTTCTTAGCAGTTGAGGTTTTCTTAGCAGCAGGCTTTTTCTCAGCCTTTTCTGTTTTGGTTTCTACCTCAGTAATCTCTGCATTTTCCTTGATAAAGTCGATAGCTTTACCAACAGCTAAGTCTTTAGCAATTTCTTCGGTAGGAACAGCTGCACGAATCTTGTCAGCCTCCATACCGTATTGCTCAGCCAATTTTTCAATCTGAGCATTGATGTCTTCTTCGGTAGCCTCGATTTTTTCGAGTTCAACGATTTTCTCAAGTGCTAATCTGAACTTAACCTGACCCTCTGCTTGAGGACGGAAAGAGTTCTTGAACTCATCGATTGTAGCGTTAGTATACTTGAGATATGTGTCAAGGTCAAGACCTTGTGCCTGTAAACGGTAAGCAAATTCTTCAACGCTTTGGTTAAGACGATTTTCAAACATGGCCTCAGGAATTTCACCCTTAATGCTTGAAACGATTTGCTCAACGAGGTCATTCTCAACCTCTTCTTCAGCAGCTTTTTGCTTTCTCTCAAGAGCTTTAGCCTTTATGTCTGCTCTTAACTCTTTAAGGGTATCAAACTCGCTGACATCCTTAGCGAACTCATCATCAATTTCAGGTAACTCGCGAACCTTGATTTCGTGAAGTTTGCACTTGAAAGTAGCATCCTTGCCTGCAAGATTCTCAGCACCATACTCGGTGGGGAATGTAACATTAACATCAAACTCATCACCGATGTTTTTGTCAACGATTTGGTCTTCGAAACCGGGGATGAACTGACCTGAGCCTAACTCTAAAGCGTGGCCCTCAGCTTTACCACCGTCAAATGCAACACCGTCACAGAAGCCCTCAAAGTCGATGGTTACGGTATCGCCCATAGCAGCAGCTCTGTCTGTAACCTCAACCATACGTGCATTACGCTCAGCCATAGCCTTAATTTGTGCGTCAACCTCAGATTTTGCAACCTTAGCGATAACCTTTTCAGCTTTTAAGCCTTTGTATTTGCCGATTTCGATTTCGGGGTAGGTGGTAAGTGTTACCTTAAAGTCTACGCCATCCTCTTTAGAGATGGATACCATATCGAAATCCATTTTGTCGTTGATTACATTAAGACCGGATTCGTTGATAGCCTCTTCAACAACCTCAGCATAAATAAGGTCGAGTGCATCCTCAAAGAAAACTTCGCTTCCGTAATATTTCTCAACAAAGGTAAAAGGAGCTTTACCCTTTCTGAAACCCGGAATGCTAATGTTTTTTGCATTCTTTTGGTATGCGGCTTTTATAGCCTCACGAAATCTTTCGCCGTCAACAACGATTTCTAATTCGTATCTGTTTGTACCGACGTTTTTACATGCTTTTAAACTCATTTTTTGTTATACCTCCGTAAAAGTGGAAAATCCACTTACATAGTTGATGGTATTATATCATACCGTGATGAATTTTTCCACTATTTTTTTTGATATTTTAAAATTTATACAAATTATATAATTACACTATCCTAATTGGGGTAAAATCAATGCAATCACACGATATTAAGTGAAATTTTATCCCGTCATATTCCTTAACTGCGTTGTTAAAACCCGAGCCGTGTATATGACCGTGATAAACATCGGTTATATTATACCTTTTTAAGACGTCTAAAATTTCTTCGCAAACATATTCCCCGTATACAGGAGGGTAGTGAAGAAAAACTAAAACAGGAAGCCCTGTTTCTTTAGCTGATTTTATGGAAGTTTCAAGTCGCCCGGCTTCGCGGAGCAGTACCTTTTGGCTTCCCGAGTTATCATAAAACCAACCCCTGGTTCCTGCAATAGCATAATCCTCGGCAATAACACAATTATTATAAAGAATTTGGCAGTCTGAAATTTCGTTAACGCTCATAAATTCAGTTATTTTTTTGGCGGTGCTCCACCATAAATCGTGGTTACCTTTTAAAAGAATTTTCTTGCCGTTAAGGGTCTTTAAAAAATCAAAATCTGCTTTGGTTTCGCTTAGTTTCAGTGCCCATGAAAGGTCACCGGGAAGAACAACGGTATCATCTTCTCCCACGAGGCGATTCCAATTAGCAAAAAGCCTACTTGTATGATTATCCCAACCACGGAAAATATCCATTGGTTTATCAGTTCCAAAGGATAGGTGTAAATCGGAAATTGCGTAAATACTCAATGGATTTTCTCCTTTCAGTGAATAATATCGCTTTTGTGTCACAAAATAAACTTGACTTTAGGAAAACTTAAGGTCAGAAAGGACGGGACTTTACGATGGATAATAGTTGTCAAACCAAGTCTTGTATCAGCTGTATTGTTAAAAACTGTGTTTACCACACCGAGAATGATACCTGTTCTGCAGGTAAAATTCATGTAGGTGACGGTATGGCAGATTCTTCGAAGGACACCTGCTGTGACACCTTTAAGATGAAATAGTTTTCATTACAGCAAACGGGTATATTTCGAATATACCCGTTTTTCTTTTAATTAATTTTTAAAGCCGAGTAAACGCTCGCTAACATTTCGTTCTTTTCGCAGATTTCCTTAAATCGTACAGTCGCGTTTTCGAGTGCTTTAATAGGCTCAGGAATTTCGGTTGCAGTTTTGGAAGAAAGCAATTTAACGGTATCAAACTCATCCTTGCCCTCTTCGGTTGATACTGCCGAAAGAACTGATTTCGCAAATTTATATGGAGATGCAGTAGATGCGATTACGGTTGCTTTGTCGTCGCCTGTCGTCTTTACATATTGCTCGTAAACATTAAGGGCAACAGCGGTGTGTGTATCGCAAAGATATCCGTACTCGTTAAAGTATTTCTCGATGGTTTTTATTGTGTCAGTATCATCACAGCAACCGCCCCAGAAAAGGTCACCCATCTTAGCTTTAACGTCTTCGTCAACAGTAAAGCTTCCCTTAGCACTCAAATCATTCTGCCAAGCCGCAACCTTTTTATCGTCGTTGCCGCAAAGTTCGAATAACATTCTTTCAAGGTTGCTTGAAATCAAAATATCCATTGACGGAGAAATTGTTGTGTAAAAATTGCGGTTACGGTCGTATGTGCCGTCATTTATAAAATCGGTAAGAACGTTATTAGCGTTTGATGCGCAGATAAGCTTACCTACAGGCACACCCATTTTCTTTGCATAGTAAGCTGCAAGAATGTTACCAAAGTTACCTGTGGGAACTACGATATTGAATTCACCTTCAAAATCATCACGCAACAAAAGGTCGCAATAAGCAGAAATGTAATAAACAATCTGAGGTGCGAGTCTTCCCCAGTTAATGGAGTTTGCAGATGAGAAGAGCATATTATGATCGGCTAATTTTTCTTTAACCGAATTGTCGGTGAATATCTTTTTAACGCCTGTTTGAGCGTCGTCGAAGTTACCCTTTATTGCACAAACATGAACATTGTTGCCTGCCTGACAATCCATTTGAAGCTTTTGCATTGGGCTTACACCCTCGCTTGGATAGAAAACGATAATCTCAGTATCCTCAACATCCTTAAATCCCTCAAGTGCGGCTTTACCTGTATCACCGGAGGTTGCGACCAAAATAACGGTTTTCTTGCCGTCATTTACTTTTTTTGCTGAAGTTGTGAGCAAGTAGGGCAGTAATTGCAAGGCTAAATCCTTGAATGCACAAGTCGGTCCGTGCCAAAGCTCAAGTACATTTATGTTTTTGCCTAAAAGCGAGATGCAAGCGGGTTGCTCGTCATCAAAGGTACCTGTATATGCGCCTTCAATACAGTAGTCAACCTCTTGTTCGCTAAAATCGTTTAAAAATGATTTTAAAATATATTTTGCTCTGCCTTTGTAGTCCATTTGGCTAAGACGTTTAAAGTCATCGTTGTTAAGGGTAGGGAATGTGTCAGGAACAAAAAGTCCGCCCTCAACCGAAATGCCTTGAGCTATAGCCTTAGCGGCAGTTGCCTTAACAGATTTATCTCTGGTGCTTATGTAATTCATAATCGGTACTCCTGTATATTATAATCTATAATATTATAATGCATCTATCATAGTTTTGCAATAAAATTATAGGCATTAAGATAAAATATTTTATCAAGAACTGCTTTTTTGATTCCTTTTTCTTCCAAGAAAGCATAAAGATATGGAATTTTCGAAATATTATCAAGCTTTTTATCCATTTGACCTCCGTCAAAATCCGAACCTAACGATATGTGGTTTTCAAGTTCGTTTTCGCAAAGAAAAACAATGTTTTTATAAATTCGCTCAAAAACATTTTCACCCAAAAAGGGAGGATAAAAGGTAAGCCCCACAACACCGCCTTTTTCGGCTATTAGTTTTATTTGTTCAAAGGTGAGGTTTCGGGGGTGTTTGCAAATCTCGTAACAGTTAGAATGTGTAGCAATCGGGAAATCGGCAAACTGTATCGCTGAATAAAAGCTTTTTCTGTTAAGGTGGGATAGGTCACAGGCAATTTTTAACTCATTTAATCGAGTTACCACTTTTTTGCCGAAATCGGTCAGATTTTTTTGAGATTTTGTGCCACCTGCAATACTGTTTTCGCCGTTCCAAGTGAGGCTCAGCATTTTGATGGAATCTTCCTTTAAAACGTCTAATCTGTCTAACTCTTCTTCCAAAACAGCACCGCCCTCAACTGAGAAGATAGGATATAGGTTTTTGGGAGCGGTTTTAAGTTTTTCTTTAATGTCACACAAAATGTTTTTGTAAAGTAAAAAAGGCTTGGGTGTGTCATCTGCTATCCAAACAGCAAAGGTTTGAAACCAGTTATCAAAGTTTGCCCTGCCTTTTGGCGTTACGCTTAAAACATTATTTTGAAATGGTAGGCTGTTTTTGTATAATTCGTATGCTGTGTCACAATGTAAATCAAAAAAATTCATAGTATCACCCATTTTAGAATATTTGAGATGCAATAAAAAAAGACCGCCGAAGCGGTCCTTTTAAACTAAAATGTAAAATAAAATTCCTACAAACTGTAAAAGTGAGCCTAAAACCACAAAAATGTGGAAAACGGAATGGAGATACCTCACAGTTTTTTTGCCTGCGATTCCAAAAAGCACAGCACCGATAGAGTACGCAATACCGCCGGCTAATATCCAACCAAATCCTTTTGGGGTTAAAGCGTTAATGGCGTGCTTTCCTGTAAGTATGATACACCAGCCTAAAGCAATATAAGAAATATTTGAAAAAAGACTGTACTTTTTAAGGTCGATTGCATTAAGGGTAACTCCGAGTGCGGTAATGGCCCAAACAAATCCAAAAACGCCCCAACCTAAAAACGGATTATATTCCCTAAAGGCTGTAAGAGCAATTGGTGTGTAGGTGCCGGCAATCAGGAAGAATACCGAGCAATGGTCGATTACCTGCATAACCTTTTTTGCGGTGCCGCTTCGAAGCCCGTGATACACACTTGACATGGTGTACAATACCACCATAGAAAAGCCGTATACAAAGGAACCGACTATCTGATAAGCGTCCCAGTTTAAGAAAGACTTAATAACGCATAATGCAAAAATTATTACGCCCAAACCGCCTCCCACAATGTGGGAAACCATATTAAAAATTTCTTCCCCCTTAGTGTAGTCAGGGAGTTTGCGGTCAATTAGTTTTGTTCTGTGCATAGTTACCTCTAAAAAAGCGTAATTAAAATGTCGAAAAATGTCAAAAAGATTTACATAAATTAGTTATGGTTATTATTACTAAACCTTAATTTTTCAACTTATCAACCTACTTTTCCACCGTTTTCAAGGGTGAAAAGTCTTGATTTGCCTTGAAATTACCTCGAAACGGTGGATAACTATGTTAAAAAAGTGGATAACATAAAAGGTTGCAGTGGTTTACATAAGTCATTTTATTTCTAAAAGTTTGTTCATTATTTCAGGACCGAATGACACATAGTTTCCGCTTGCTTTACAGGTAGCTTCAGTAAAGGTTTCGGCGCCTTTTTGAGTCTTTTTGTTGTCATATAAAAGATACGGTACAGCTTCTCCGGAGTGTGTCATTGTGCAAAGCGGTGTCGGGTGGTCGGGCATAATTAAAATTCTGTAATCATCGTTACAGTTTTTAAAATATTCGAGTAATGATTTTAAAGAACGGCTGTCGATTAGCTCAATAGCCTTAACCTTGTTTTGTGCCTCGCCCCTGTGACCGCATTCGTCGGGTGCCTCAAAGTGCAAGTAAACTAAATCACTACCTTTTTTAAATGCCTGAATAGCAGCGTTTGTTTTGGCTTCGAAATCAGTATCTATATAGCCTGTGGTACCTGCAATATTCGGTGTGTCCATTCCACCGCAAATGCCGATGCCTTTAAGTAGGTCAACAGCGCTGATAACAGTGCCGCTAACGCCATTTTTCTCCTTGAAGTTCTGTAATGCGGGTTTTCTGCCTTCGCCCCAAAGCCAGATAGAGTTAGCTTCATTCAGACCTTTCTTTCTGCGTTCAAGGTTAACAGGGTGGTCTTTAAGGATATTGTAACTCTTTTTCATTAAATCGATTAAGGGTTTTGCATTTTCGCTGTCGCTTAGATGCTCCTTAATAACTTTACCGCTTATATCATGGGGAGGGGTAAGTGTTCCCAAATTTGTAGTACCGTTATCAACTACTAAACAATGTCTGTAACTAACACCGCTGTAGAATTTATAAATCTCGTTCCCAAGTTCTTTTTCTACAGTTTCAATGATTTTCTCTGCCTCTTCGGTTGAAATGTCACCAGAGCAGTAGTCCACCATTGTTTTGTCCTCGTAATTTTCTTCGCCCGATAGGGTTACGATATTACAGCGAAGTGCTACATCTGTGTCTTTAAGGTCAACACCGATGGAGGCCGCCTCTAATGGGGAACGACCTGTGTAACAAACTAAAGGGTCATAACCCATAACAGATAGATTTGCAACATCACTTCCGGGTTTTAAGCCATCAGCTACGGTTTTGCAAAGACCGATTTCTGCGGTTTGGCAAAGGAAATCCATATTGGGTTTCTTAGCACATTCCATAGGTGTTTTAGAGCCTAATGCTTCATTTGGCAAATCAGCCATACCATCACAAAGTAAAACTAAATATTTCATAAAAAACCTTCTTTAATTAAATTACAATAATTATACCATAAATTTTATCAAAGTAAATAAAATATTTTTTAAAAAACTCTTTTAATTTAATGCTTTTTATTATAAAATAATACTAATGAAATTTGTGGAGAATTTTATGAGTAAAGAATGTGAAATTTTAGCGCCTGTCGGCTCCGAAGAAATGCTTATTTCTGCAGTTAGATGCGGTGCCGATGCTGTGTACCTTGGCGCCAAGGAATTTTCTGCCAGAAGAAATGCAGAAAACTTTGGGATAGAGGATCTCGAAAACGCAATTAAATACTGTCATATAAGAGGGGTTAAGGTATATTTGACCCTTAATATTCTTGTGAAAGAAAACGAACTAAGCTCCGCTTTCGAACTCGCTAAACAAGCGTATAACTTGGGTATTGATGGTGTTATCATCGAGGATTTAGGTCTTGCTAAAATTTTAAGAGAAAAAATACCCGAACTTAAACTCCACGCTTCTACCCAGATGTCGATACATTCTGTTTCTGCTTTGCCTATTTTAAAAGAAATGGGCTTTGTGCGTGTGGTAGCCGCTCGTGAAATGTCCAAAAAAGATTTGCAAAGTCTTTGCAAGACGGCAAAAGAATTAGATATGGAAATTGAGTTTTTTGTTCACGGAGCACTTTGTATGTGCTTATCGGGGCAATGCCAACTATCAGCATTTTTAGGCTCTAGGAGTGGAAATCGTGGTCTTTGCGCGGGCCCTTGCAGGCTTCCCTTTATGGCAGAAAACGGCACAGGATATGATTTAAGCCTTAAGGATTTATCGCTACTTGATTATCTTAGTGAATTAAAGGAAATGGGTGTAGTTTCTTTCAAAATAGAGGGCCGAATGAAACGTCCCGAATATGTTGCGGCGGCTGTAACTGCAGCAAGACAAAGCCTTGATAATGGTTTTGTAAGGGATGAAATTGCCGAAATTTTAAAAGGTGTTTTTTCTCGTTCGGGTTTCACAGACGGATACTACACCGACAAACTTGGCAAAGAAATGTTTGGAATCAGAACAAAAGAGGATGTTATATCGGCCAATAAGGTTTTCCCGTCTTTGCACGAATTGTACCGTGCAGAAAGAAAAGGTGTTCCTATAAGTGTTAAGGCTGATATTTTAGAAAATGAGCCGATTAAACTCACTTTCGGTGACGGCGAAAATTTAGTAGAGGTTATAGGTGACATACCTCAAAAGGCTAAAAACAAGGCTATAACCACTAACGATGTACTTAAAAACATAACAAAGTTAGGTTTAACTCCGTATTATGATGTTGGCGGTGGCGTAAAGCTTGATGAGGGACTTTTTGTGCCTGCGAGTAGTCTTAATGAATTAAGGCGAAAGGCTACCGAAAAGCTTGATTTAATTCGTGGAGAAAACAAACTCCAAAAAAGTAATGCTGAGTACAAAAATAATGTTTCGGTGACTGCTAAAAGGATACCAAAACTCATTTGTCGATTTGAAGATGAGTCGCAAATTCCTGATGATTTAAGTGGTGTATCGGCTGTGGTTTGCCCACTTGAAAAAGAGCCTTTTGGCATTTCTGACATCAAAAAAATCGTGGATATTCCAAGGGGAATTACAAGCGAAGAACTAATAGCAAAAAGGCTGTCACTTTTCAAAGAAAAAGGCTACTTCGCTGCGCTTTGCGGTAACCTTGCGGCTGTGGAAATCGCAAAGAAACAAGGTTTTGAAATCATTGCTGATACAGGACTTAATATTTTCAACAGCGAGAGTGTTAAATGGGCAGAGGACAAAGGCATTAAAGCCGTTACGCTTTCGTATGAATTAGGCCTTGATGAATGTAATTTCAATAGTAATATTCCAAAAGGAATTATAGCCTACGGTAATGTTCCGTTAATGATTTTTAAAAACTGTCCTGTTAAAAATGGTAAAACCTGTGACAAGTGTGATAAAAATCGCCATTTGACCGACAGAATGGGTGTGGAATTCCCTGTTAGATGCCGTATGGGGTATAGCGAAATGCTTAACAGCGTTCCTATCTGGATGGCCGACAGAAAAGCAGAGCTGTCATACCTTGATTTTTTGACACTCTATTTCACAAATGAGTCTAAGGAAAGAGTAGCAGATGTTATAAAAGCTTATCAAAATGGTGCCGCTTGCGATGTGAAACACACAAGAGGACTTTATTACAGAGCTACCATTTAATTCGGTTGATATTTGATGATTTTTCCAGTATAATAGTATATATATCTTCTTTTATGGGGGAATTGACGTGGATTATAAACGGTTTTTCGAGCAAATTAAAGGCAAAAAAATTGCTATGTGCGGTATAGGTATTAGTAATACACCGCTAATATTGAACTTTTTAAATATGGGCGCTAAGGTCTATGCTTGCGATCGCCGTACAAGGGAGTTAATAGGCGACACTGCTAACGAAATCGAGAAGGCAGGTGCTGAGCTTCGTTTGGGCGAGAATTATCTCGACAATTTAGAGGTTGATATTATCTTCCGTACCCCCGGTATGAACTGGAATTTACCCGAGCTTGACGAGGCTCGCAAAAAGGGTATTGCTGTGACAAGTGAAATGGAAGTGTTTTTTGATTTGTGTCCTGCTACCATTTTTGCAGTAACGGGCTCGGACGGAAAAACTACCACCACCACACTCATTGCCAAAATGCTCGAGGCAGATGGCAAAAATGTCTTTGTTGGCGGTAATATAGGAAAACCGTTACTCCCCGAAATTGAGAATATTACAAAAGATGAT
Source organism: Acutalibacteraceae bacterium (assembly GCA_045655905.1). Classification (GTDB taxonomy): domain Bacteria; phylum Bacillota; class Clostridia; order Oscillospirales; family Acutalibacteraceae; genus UBA737. The sequence continues at coordinate 11,995 of JAZOQF010000079.1, forward strand.
TTTGTTGTAGTTGAATTATCCTCGTTCCAACTTATTTCCATGCGTAAAAGCCCCGATGTGGCTGTTGTTACAAATGTGGCACCAAATCATTTGGATGTTCACAGGGATATGGACGAATATGTTGAGGCAAAGAAAAATATTATTATGCACCAAAATGCCTTTTCACGTACTGTCTTAAACCGTGACAATGAGATAACTGAAAGCTTCAGAAAAGATGTTAGAGGTCAGTCTTTAGGCTTTAGTATGGAGCGTCAGCTTAATAACGGCGCATGGGTAAATGATGACGGCGTGCTTTGTATGTCTTACAGAGGGATGGATTTGCCCATTATAAACAAAAAAGAAATTGCTATTATTGGTGAACACAATGTGGCTAACTATTTAACCGCAATTGCGGCAGTATGGGGCTATGTCGGTGTTGATTCAATTAAAAAGGTTGCAAGAGAATTCGGTGGCGTTGAGCACAGAATCGAGTTTGTTCGAGAAGTTGAAGGTGTAAAATATTACAACGATTCTATTGCATCAAGTCCTACAAGAACGATAGCAGGACTTAAAGCCTTTAACCAAAAGGTATACCTTATTGCAGGCGGTTATGATAAGCATATTCCGTTTGAGCCTATGGTGCCTTATGTTTTAGAAAAGGTAGAAAAACTTTACCTTTGCGGTGACACGGCAGATAAGATTGAACAGGCGATAAGAAGTAATCCGGATTATAACAACGCAAACCCCGAAATTATAAGAGTTAAGAATATTGATGAGGCTGTAGAATTAGCACACAAAACTGCAAAGGCGGGGGATATTGTGACCCTTAGTCCTGCTTGTGCGAGTTTTGACAGTTTTCCAAACTTTGCTGCCAGAGGCAACTATTTTAAGGAGTTAGTAAATAAACTGTGATAGAACTTAAAAATAAACTTTTTGCGTTATCAAACGCTGATGGTATAGGAAATATTCGTGAAGTTTCTGATTTAGCTTTAGATATGCTCACAGAGTTTTGTGAGTGCGAGAAAACCGATGATTTAACCGTTATCGGTTTTTTAAAGGGTGAAAGTGATTACACCCTGATGCTTGACGCTCATATCGACCAAATTGGTATGATAGTGACAAATGTAGATAAAAACGGCTTTTTAACTGTTAAGAATGCGGGTGGAATTGATATTCGCAGTCTTCCGTCTCGCCGAGTGACAGTTCACGGAAAAGAGAAGATTACGGCTGTTTTTTGCAGTACACCACCCCATCTTGCAGAGGGCGAAACACTTTATGACAGCATTGATGCAATAAAGTTAGATACGGCACTTGGTGAAAAGGCAAAGGATATAGTATCGGTTGGAGACTATGTCACATTTTCGAATACACCTAAAGAACTTTTAGGAAACAGAGTAAGCGGGCGTTCGTTTGATAACCGCTCTGCTGTGGCTTGCCTTATAAATGTAGCTGAAAAACTAAAATATAAAAAACTTCCCGTTAATGTGGCATTTGTTTTGAGTGACAGCGAGGAGTTAGGACTTAGAGGCATCAGAACAGCATCCTTTAAAATTGACCCGCAAGAAGCTATTGCTGTTGATGTATCTTTCGGTGACGGACCTGGAATAAGTAGTGATGAGTGCTCACCATTGGGTAGCGGTGCGATGATAGGCATTTCGCCGACGCTTGATACAGCCATTTCCAAAAAGCTCATAGCAATTTGTGAAAATAAAAAAATTAAATATACCACAGAGGTAATGGGCTCGAAAACGGGAACTAATGCGGATATGATTTCTGTGAATAAAGAGGGTGTTCGCACAGGTACTTTGTCAATACCTCTTAGAAATATGCACACTGATACCGAGGTTGTGGACTTAGCTGATTTGCAAAGTGTTTGTGATGCGCTTTGCGAATATGTTCTGTCGGGAGGTGTCAAGAATGCTTGATGTTTTAAAAAGACTTTGTAATCTTGATGCAACTTCTGGTGATGAGAGAGCAGTCAGAGATTTTATAATCAGCGAAATCAAGGATTACTGTGAATTAAAGACAGACAATTTAGGTAACATTATTTTCTTTAAAAAGGGTAAAAACAGACCGTTTAAAAAGGTTATGCTTGATGCTCATATGGATGAGGTAGGTCTTATTATTTCCTCTGTCACAACTGACGGTTTTTTGAAATTTAAAACTGTCGGTGGAATTGATGTGTCTGCTTTGATGTTCAGAAGTGTCAAGATAAACGGAAATTTAAACGGAGTGATAGGTGGCAAACCTATCCATCTAATAGACAGCGAGCAAAGAAAAAAACTGCCCAAAGAAGACAGTTTGTATATTGATATCGGAGCCACTTCTAAAGAAGAGGCACTAAAGTATGTTTGTGTTGGCGACAGGGCCGTTTTGTGCGGTGAGTATGAGGAAAATGGGGAAAATATAATCTCCAAAGCCTTAGACGACCGTGTCGGCTGTGCTGTGCTTATCAAACTGATAAAAGAGTTCCAAGAATACGATTTTTACGGCAGTTTTTCTGTGCAAGAGGAAGTAGGGCTAAGGGGTGCTAAGGTGTCAGCCTTTGCGATAAATCCCGACAGCGCTATTGTGTTAGAAAGTACCACCGCTTATGATATTGCAGATGTAAGCGATGAAAAAAGGGTCTGTAAATTAGGTGGTGGCCCTGCTGTTTCGTTTATGGACAGAGCAACTGTTTATGACAGAGAGTATTATAATGCCGCTTTAAACAGTCCGATAAAGTGTCAGCCGAAATCTGCGGTTGCGGGCGGTAATAATTCGGGTGCTATTCATTTAAGCCGAGAGGGAGTAAGAACTATCGCTCTATCGGTGCCTTGCCGTTATATTCATTCTTCTTCCTCGGTTGCGTGCAAAGAGGATTTTAAAGGCTTGCTCGAACTTGCAAGCTTTATGTTAAACGGCATTTGCAGTGGAGAAATCAAATGATTTCGCTTGTTAATGAATTGCCCGAGATAGGTGCTTTATCAGCAGAATGGGTTAAGATTAAATGCCTTTACAATTCGTATAAAGACGATGAAAAGGTGCTTTTTTGGACACAAGACAAGGACCGATGTGTTATCTCGATGACCGATGGTAATATGATTATTTATAATATCTCTGCTAACACAGAAGAACTTGCTGAGTTTGTAGATGTTTTAAGTCCTGCTTGTGTTTTCAGCGATTACGAAACCCTTTGTGCTATCGGCAAAAAGCCAAAGGAAAGAATAAATGTAGTTTGCAGAAAAGCGGATGAAAAAGGGCAGAGTGAAAGTGATATACTCAGAAGCGAAGAAATCTATAATCTGCTTGATGTTGACGGACTGTCTCTTCCTGAATATCCTTATTTTGCAGTTGATTACTGCCACCGATTAAATGGCGGATTTGCTGATTATTTTGCAATAAAGGACAAATGCTGTGCAGTAACATTTCATTGCGGTGACAAGGCGATTATGAACGGAATTGCAAGCCACCAAAAGGGTATGGGAAGCGTGGCACTTAAAGGTGTTTTGCAGAAAAACTATGGAAGAGATTTTTTGGTTTGTTGTAGAGACTTAGTACTAAACTTTTATGAAAAGAACGGATTTTGCCACCTGTATTACGGTGGGTATTGGGTGAAATGTGATGAGGAATGAATTTTTTAATATCGACGAAAGACTTTTAAAGTTAGATGCCAAGGCTTTGGAATGCTCAAAGGAGCAGTTTCAAAGAATTGATGAAATTACCGAGTATAATCAGCTTAAAGTTTTAAAAGCATTTATTGATAACGGAGTTAGTGAGGCTTCCTTTGCAGGCTCCACGGGTTACGGCTATGATGACCGCGGACGTGAGGTTTTAGAAAGAGTAATGGCTGACTGTATGGGAGCCGAGGATTCGCTAATGAGACATAACTTTGTGTCGGGCACCCATACTTTAACTGTGGCTTTGTTTGGAATACTAAGACCGGGCGACAAGGTAATATGCGTCACAGGTAGACCCTATGACACTATTACAGGTGTTTTTGGAATTGATGAAAAGACCGACGGCTCGCTTGCTGATTTCGGTGTAGAATATGGTCAGGTTGATTTAAAATCAGACGGTATGCCCGATATTGAAAATATTAAGAAGGTTTTGGGTGAAGAAAAGCCTAAAATGGCTTATATTCAGCGCTCACGCGGATATTCGACAAGACCGAGTCTTAGAATAGCTGATATAAAGGAAATTATTGATGCTGTAAAAGAGGTGTCGCCTAATAGCATAATAATGGTAGACAACTGCTACGGCGAATTTGTAGAAAAAGTTGAACCAACAGCAGTAGGCGCCGATATTATTGCAGGCTCACTAATTAAAAATCCGGGAGGGGCTATAGCTCCGACAGGAGGTTACATAGCAGGTAAAAAGGATTTAATCGAAAAATGTGCCTACCGTCTTACTTGTGCGGGCGTTGGCAGAGAGGTAGGAGCTACCTTAGGCCACTCGAGAGAACTTTACATGGGACTTTTCTCAGCTCCACATGTGGTTGGTGAAGCACTTAAAACGGCTGTTTATACAGCATCTCTTTTCGAACTTTTAGGGTTTGAGGTATCTCCTAAATCGAATGAAATCAGAGGAGATATTATTCAGTGCGTGACCTTAGGCTCGGCAGAGGGCTTGGTAGCTTTCTGTCAGGGTATGCAGTCGGGAGCACCGGTTGATTCTTATGTTGTGCCTGAGCCTTGGGATATGCCGGGTTACACCGACCCTGTAATAATGGCAGCAGGAGCATTTACCTTGGGAGCATCAATTGAACTTTCGGCAGACGGTCCCTTGCGTGAGCCTTACGCTGCGTGGATGCAAGGCGGAATTAATTTCCACAGCGCCAAAATGGGTGTGCTTTTGGCAGCCCAAAAAATGTTAGAGAAAAATGCTTTGGGAGAAATATAATGGAACGAATATATGACGGCAAGGTATATGAAATTTTACCCATAGTCAATGGTGTGGTTTTTTCCTATTTTAATGGTGAAAATGATGACGGAACGGTTGATGTTTCTTATAAAATGATTTCCTTTGAAAATCGCCGTATGACAGATATTGCAAAAAATGTATATATGATAACAAAATTCGGTAACGGTTATAAAGCGGTTGAAAAGCTTTGCGAAAACTATATTACTGTCAAGTCTTTGGTTTTGCCGGGCGGACGAGTATTCTTGCTTTTAGATGATGGAACTGCTCATTTGGTAGATGCCGATGGCGAGCCACTTTGGACAGGAAGTTTGGTTTACAAGAAAATGGTGCCCACCGATATAATTCTTTTCGGTGAGGGTTTGTGGGCTTGTTACCCCGATGGTAATTTACTGCTTAGATACAGTCTCGTTAATATGAAATATGAGCTTAGAGTTGGCGGTAATGAATCTGTATTCCAAAGCCCTTGTGATTTGTTTGAAGAGGATAATCTCATTGTTATTTGCAACAAAAATTCTAAGCAAATTCAGAGATTTAACCCCGAAAATTACGATATTTTGGATTACGAAACATTTGAGGAAGAACTTTTCCAGTACGTAAATGTCGGCGGTCACAGCTTTGTGATTTTGGAGTCGGGGTTGTATGTGCTTTAAGCAAAACATTTAAAACAAAGGTATGTAGCAATATTGATTTCGGAAGAAATGTATAGTATAATTCAAATACAATTCATATGAGGTGATGTTTATGAAAATACTAAAAGGATTTTTAAATTTTGCAGGAATAGTTTTAGCAGTCATTTTAAGCATTTTACTTTTAGTCGCATTGATAGTAACGCCCATTATTTCAAGTGCAACTGATATGATTAACCCAAAAACACTACAAAAAGTATTTGCAAGCATTGATTATGAGCAGATATTAGCAAGTAGTGACTCAGGTGTTGAAATTGATGAAGACGGTTCGGGGCTTCCTAATAGTACAATTCAAGGTTTAATGAAAACAGAAATAATTAAGGAAATGCTCGAACTATACATACAGGACGCAACAACTGTTCTTTCGGGCGAAAACAAAGAAAAAGAATATACACCTACGGCTATCAAAGGTATTCTTACCGAAAATATAGACGAAGTCACCGATATTGCTTTTGAACTATTAAAAGAGGAAGATCCGCAGATTACAAAAGAAGAATTAAAAACTCAAATGCTAAGTGATATTGACCAAATCTCGGAAGATCTTTCAAAATTACTACCTGATACCGAAGAACTGATTGATGTAGACAGTATGGATGAAGAAACATTAAATGTACTAAGAACTTTCGCAACAGGTGGTTTCAAGTTATACATATTTGGCGCAGCTATAATTTTATCTTTGCTAATTTACGGATGCCGTTTTGTGCGTTTTAAAGGTTTTATATGGTTAGCAGTAGTTTATATTTTGAGCGCATTATCTGTATTTGGTACAAGATCGGCTTTGAGCACATTATGGCAAGAGTTGCTTGGTGATTCTCTGCCATTCTCACCGGAAATTTTAGCACCGGCTATGGGTATTGTATTATCTCAGTATTTGATAAGCGGTATCGTATTGCTCGTTTTAGCAGCGGTGTTTATTACCGCATTTGTATTTGGAAGAAAGTATCTAAGACAAAAACAAATGGTTGCTAGTGCAGATGATTTTTCTTTTCCAAGCTTTGATGAATCTGTTCTAGAAACTTTAGAAGAAATTACAGAAACACAAGAAACAACACAAGAATAATTTTTCCTTTTAGAAGTGGGTTTAAAGATATCAAAAAAAGGAAGCACGAAAACTTCGTGCTTCCTTTTTCGTTCCTAATTGCACAAGGATTAAACCTTGTCTGTGATTTTTATTTATCTGTTTCGAAAAGATTAAGTTGTTTGTAAATCTGTTTTCTTCGCTCGGCATTTTGAAGGCTGTGGGTTAAGTTGGGCATTTTTCTTTTGCCTGTTATAACCCTGAAAGTAAATCTCGAACCTATAAAAATGAAACCTACAGGTTGTAAAAATTTATGTTTATTTAAAAATTCAAACTGTGTTAAAGCTGCCGAATTCATATTTGATATAATCTGCGAAAGCTTAGATTTTTTAATTCCGTTTTTACCACGGGAAGAAATAGCAGTACCCTCGAAAACTCTGGTTCTGTCCTTGTTACCAAAATTGCCACCCTCGAATATATCGCAGATAAGGTCGGCACAAAGTTCATCATCGGCTTTTGACATAAACGGTTTATATTCTATCCTTAAATACTTGTAAGCCAAAAAGCTCAGAGTTTGAGCGAATTTCCAAAGTCCGCAAGCGGTTAATTTTTCT
>JAZOQF010000080.1:0-5695 GCA_045655905.1 Acutalibacteraceae bacterium
CAGCCCGAATCTTATGAAATTGGCAGAGAGATTTGTGGGTGGAGCATCTGAAAAAATCGTAGGTGTGTGGATGTTCTATCTTTGGGGACACAGTTATGAATTCGACGATAATGATAATTGGGATGTAATCGAGAAATTTGCCGAATATATAGGCAGCAGAGATGATGTGTGGTATGCTACAAACATTGAAATATATGATTATATAAAAGCGTACGACAGTCTGCAAACGAGCGTGGATAAAAATATGATACATAATCCGAGTGCGATTGATGTTTGGTTTAACCAAAAAGGTAAAACATATTGCGTAAAAGCTGGAGAAACATTGCATATATAAATAATGTGTATGAAAGCGGAGTTTTGCCAATATCGGCAAAACTAACAAATATTGTTTGGAATTTTTGTTAGCAAAAAAATACATATTTTGTATTGACAAACCGCGTGACGTGTGGCATAATGATAGAACAGAATGTGTCTTTATATATTTTTTAAACGATTATGTTAGGTTAGGAGTATAATTATGAAGAAGAAATTCGAATTCCCGGAACTTTCAATTTATGAGCTCGACGCAGTAGACATTGTTACAACAAGCATGCCTGAAGGTGGCAACGGTGATAACGATGTTGATTACGACGATCTTTTATTCTAATTAGTGAGAACGGAGGAAATACATAATGAAAAACTTTAAAAAGATTTTAGTTTTGGCTTTAGCAGTTATGATGTGCTTAACAGCATTGTCAATTCCTGCTTTCGCAGCATTTAATCCTGAGGTAAAAATCACCGCTCGTTTCGATGAAACAGGCGAGCATATTATTGCATCCGTTGTAACAACAGTGAAGTGCGGCGCTATCCAAGGTACACTTACATACGAGGGTTTGACTTTTGACGAGGAAAGCACAAAGTTCACCGAGATTAGCGACCAAGATAAGTATGTGCCAGAGGGTAACAAGGTTAAGTTCGTTCTTCTTGCTAATGATTTAACTAATGGTGACACACATTGGGCAGATTTTTATTTTGACCTACCCGAAAACATGACTGATGATACAACATTTACCTTCGCTTTAGAAAATGTTGCAGCTTGTGATGTTAACGAAACACTTGCAGACGCAATTTCTGTTGCTCCTGTAAGCCTTACTCTTACCGGAAACGACCTTACAACCTTAGGCGCTCAGTACCGTGAGCCTACAGAAACTGTTTCTTCTGCATTACGTTTTGGTTTCAGATTGGACAGAAAAGAAGGTTCTAACGAACTTAGCGGTAACAAGGTAGCTGTTCGTTGCGGATATATCCTTTCTACCAAAATCGATGCAAGTACTCTATTAACCGCTGATATAAGAGAAGACGGTGCAGTTGATGTAAGTACTGTTACCGAAGGTGCTAAAGCATACACAGCTACAAAATGTTACAAGAGCCATGCTGATTATATGATTTACACAGTTGCTGTAAAGAACATTCCTGACAGCGTTAAGGATACTAAGATTTATGCAAGACCTTACGTTGTTTATTGGGATGTTACCGATGAAGTATACGGCATAGATTTCGGTACACAGGTAGCTAAGACTTATGCAGAGGTACAGGCAGCTTCCGGATTACTTGACGGAAATTTAGGATATGGCAACTAATATGAAGAATATTCTTAAAACAGCTGCAGTTGTTTTATTGGTTTTCTGTCTTTGTTTTGCGGTAGGTTGTCGCTCGAAGGAGTATATAGCAGAGTATTCTAATGATATGCCTAAACTTCCTTCAAAATCGCAAGGAACCAACTCTGATGCTTTGGCCGGCGAAACCGAAGAAATCGGCGAAGATAATGAGGTCGATATAGAAGATTTGTTTGATTTAGGTGATGACGAAGACGAGTCTGGCGAAGATCAAGACGGTAATGCTTCGGAATCGTCAACGGGCAGTTCGTCTTTGAGTGAGTCAACATCAACTGAAACTTCGAAACCATCCTCAAGCAAGGGCTCCGGCACTTCGAGCAAGGTTTCAAACAGCTCAAGCAAAGTTTCAAACAGCTCAAGCAAGGTTTCAAACAGCTCAAGTAAGGGTTCGGGCAGCTCAAATAAACCTTCGAACAGTTCGAGTAAGGTTTCAAGCAGTTCAAAACCATCGACAAGCAGCTCGAAACCATCGACAAGCAGTTCAAAACCAACCTCAAGCCAGTCAACCACTTCGATAGAAAATGATATGGCAACAGGCGTAGAAACCGATAAAGACCCTTACGATACACCCGGTTGGATATTGTAAGATTTTAAAATTTCAAACCTAACTTAACCCAAGCGGTGAAAACTGCTTGGGTTTTTTAATGTCAAAATCCGCTACTCCTTCAGGGTAACGGATTTTTGATTTTGTTAGTTCGTATCAAAGTATGTGGGACTTCGCTTTTCTAAAAGAGTAACCCGACGGTTAATGCCTTGCAACTTTTCTTCAATCACGGGTATTTTCGCTACGCTTCTGCTTTGAATATCAAGTTTTGTTTCAAGTTGTTCAAGGCGAAATGCGGTCAGCTTGCTTGATGCTAAAATTCCACCTGCTGTACCGATTAAAGTGCCGATAAATGAAATTATAGCGACAACAACTGCGCTGTTCATCTCAAACCCCCCTTATAAATCAAGCTCGGTGTAGCCAATATCGATGCTACCAAGTGAAATAGCCGATTGCGATAAAACCGATATGTCAACAGTATTTGTTTGGCAAAGCACCGGAGTAAGTTTTAACGAAACAGGGTTCTCCATTTTTGTGGAATTTCCAAAATACCTGCCGTTAATACAAATTTTGCATTCGCCATTGAGATTGAGCGTCACAAAATCAACCTTTTTAAAACAGTTATCTCGACCAAGGGCTAATTTCTTTGTTTTTAAATAGGTAGTGATTGGCAGACTTCTAAGGGTTGGCACCGAATCGTAAGAGTACAAAATTCTATCCTCACCCTCAGAAAGTGTCGCCGAAAAGCAAAGCTTGTCTGCGGTGTTTAGGCATATTAGTCGCAGTATGCCGTCAACGGTATGAGCGCCCAAGAGCCTGATTTCGGGAGGAAAACTCCAATAAAACCATTTTGGTCGCCGAGAGTTCTTAAAATCAATTAAAACTGCTCGGTTTTCCAAAACAAAGATACATTTGTTGTCCCAAGTGGCGCTGTGAACATTAGAATATTCAAAAACTTGCAAAAATCCATTAATATCAGGATGATGAGAAACTATACCAAACTTTTGCGAGGTGGAAAGACTATGCACCTTGCAGTCGGCGGCAAGCCAATAAAGCGAGTTCCCAAGCTTTGTAAACTCAGTATCTTTTTTGCAACCCGTTTCGCGTGATATGCATTCTGTCTCAAGGGTATCGGGCAGATAAAAAACCGCAGTGCTGTCCGCCAAAACGGAGGTTTCGCTTAGCTTTTTACCGTGCTTGATTTCGAGTGAATATACCTCGTTTTCCTTGAAAGCAAAAATGCTGTCGTTGAGTACTTCGAGCTTTGTAATGGAACTGTCCTTATTACCCGCTTTTGTTATGCTGTTAACAGGGAAGTAGAACGGGTTGTTACAGTTAGCCTCGAAAATAGTGTTGCCAGATGCCACCAAAATGCTTTTGTCTGTGGTCAGAACCGAGTCGGCGAAAACTAAGTCATCAAGCGAATACTCACAGTCCATACCGGCAGTAATTCTAAGATTGTTTTCGTTTTGTTCCGAGGTTAAGGGTACCTCGTAGTATCCTGCCGGTACGGTGAAATAAACTATACCTTTTTTTCGGTCAATGTGCATTGTTACCTTTGCATCATAAACAGTGGATTCGGCAGAATTTTTGTTTTCGGGAATATGCCACTCGGTGTAGTCGGTCAGAGTGTAATAAAATCTGCCCGAAACAGATTGGTTAGATATGCCCGAAAAGGGAAGTCTGAAGTGTGTTGAATAACCATCGGTAGTGTAGTATGCAAAAAAATAATGGTTTAGTATATTCAGTCCTTCAACCTTGGTGGGTGTGCCTAAATAAGCCTGTTCGACCCCTTTTGCAAACTCAAAGCGGTTACCTCTGCCGTTTATAAGTACGGTAGGGATATAGGTCGAATAAACATGTTCCCAAGAAGCAAAATCATTTTTTAGTTCATAAATTCTGTTTTCTGTTTCGGTGTGGTTTTCGCAGTTGACAAGCCGAATAAAAGCAAAAACCCCCTTGCCCGACTGAGGACGGCCTTTGAAAAACTTAATTTTTTGAGGTATGTAAAAAGTATTGTCATTAACCCTCGAAAAAAGAATTTGCCCACTACCCCAAAGTGTGCCGTCGGCATTTAGGTAATGTGTCATTAGAACCTGTGTGGAAATGTCGTATTCAACCATTTCTGTGACAATGTGTTTTAGTTCTCCGTTAATTTCAAGTTCGAAGTTTTCGTCCTTAAAGGTATGGTAGTAGCCTTTGCTGTATCTAAGGCTTTTAATCATATTGTCGGGAGTGGTATCAAGTCCTAAACGAGTTTTAAGAAGACCGCTCTTGGCCCACACATTTTCACATTCTTCAAGACCCGTGTTTTTATTTTCATGGGGGTTTTGCTCTGTGTTAATTCCGTCTGTGAAAGAGGGGATATGCAGAGTGTGTCTTTTTGCAGTGTTTATTTCGGGGAATTTCATATTACATACCCCCTAAAGTCGGCGAGGGGAGAGTGTCCTTTCTCGTGTCGGTTTTGCAAAGTGCTTTTGCACGCTTGGAGTTATAAAGCTCGGTATATATTTTAGCGCAGCCCGAGTCTCTTAAAGTTACTGAAAAAAGCATAGCGCATCCGTAAATGAAGGCTTCTTTTTGGTTTTCGTGTAAGAGAATTTTCTGCGAAAGACTGTCTATTTCAGAAATACCAAGGTCCTGGCAGATTTGATTTAACATATTAAGAAAAACTGCGCATTTGCCGTTCTCCTTGCTCTCTACCAAATCGTGGCAACCAAGCAAAGCACATACTCTGTTATAAATGTCATACCCTGTCATTTTCGTTTTCCTCCCGTTTTATAGAATTCACGTCAGCTACCATTCCTGCAGGAATTCGCTCAAGCAGTTCGGCTTTAGTTATTATGCCTTTGTCGAAAAGGGTTAAAAGGGTTTCAAGCTGTTCCTTTTCGGTGTACTCGGTATCATTATTGACCTGGATTTTTGTGTTGATGATAAGTCCTCTGTAGCGGTCGCCATCAAATGGTATATAGGTGTAGCTGGCACCTTTTTTGATTTTAATTCGGCGTTTTCCGTAGTGACTCACCCAAAAATCTGCCCATATTCGTGCGACATCCTCAAGGAAGACATAGTAGCGATTTTTAACTATTTTAAGTGGCAACAACGCAGCATCGCGCATTGTGATAAGGGCGGTAGCGTTGTCTGCTCGGCTGTCTCCGAGAGCCACCTCATTAGCACCGCTTTGGGTTAGGGTGTTATTGATAAGTGTGTTGATGCTGTCGTCAAATTCCTTTATGTGCGACGGCGGAGTGACATATTTAACCGCTCCCGAAACATCATCGTTACTGCCGTAAATTTTAATAATCTGACCTGGGTCGTTGGTGATTTTCTCGCTTACGGTGTCACCATTAACTAACATTATGGGAAGTCCTGTCGAAAGGGTAGACCACACGTTAGCAGTTATTAGTCTGTTAATTGCAATTTGGTTTGGAATGAGATATGTGATTTCGCTTTCTCCGTAGGCACAGCTCGATTTTGTGTCCCATTTAAACTGTGC
>JAZOQF010000081.1:0-9039 GCA_045655905.1 Acutalibacteraceae bacterium
TGCTTGAGAAAGAGTGAAAGTAAAAATATTCTTCTGTTTACAGGTAACAGAAAAAGTACACTCCATTCGGCTTCGGAAACGGCTTTTAAGAATTTTTGTAAGCAATTCGGAATGAACGTTTTTAGCAGTATTGATATGATGGATAATGAAGACTATCTCGAAAAAATACTACCTGAAATTTTTGAAAATCAAGCCGCAAAAACCGACGGTATATATATAACAAGTGGTTTGTCAGCCCCTCTTTGCAGATATCTCGAAAAAAATGCTTTGGACTTTCCTTTTGTCGCTTTCGATACATACGAGGTGATAAAGTCGTATATGCAAAAAGGTGTTGTTTCTGCTGCTATTGCACAGAACGTAGCGGGGCAGATGGAAACTGCTTTCGAGGAACTTGTCAGGTATCTTATAATGGGCACTACCCCTAAAAAAACCTTATATACCGATGTTCAGATAGTTTTAAAAGGGAATATGCATCAGTTTGATTAAAAAAATTTGCACAATGTGCAACCGATTGCACCAAGGAGAAAATATGCTTTATTTAACCATTATTGTTTCAATTTCAAGTACGGTTTTAGCAAATTGCCTTTCTAACAGCGTTTGCAAAAAAGAGTTGAAAACCAACTCTCAGATATTCAAGTTTAACATAATTTCATATATGGTATGTATCGCTTTATTGGCAATAGGTATAATAGGTGGACATATCTCTCTGTTTACATTAGGGTTAGGTCTTTTATTTGGTGTCGTTACTGCTTTAAGTAAATTGTACTCAATGTTAGCGCTCACAAAAGGTCCTATGCATATCACCCTTTTAATTACAACATCATCTATGATTATTCCTACAATGTCGGGAATATTTTTTGGTGAAAAATTTAACCTTTTAAAGTTTATTTTTGTTGTTATCCTTATCGGCTTTATCTACCTTACTTTAAATACGAGTAAGGGTGGGGAAATGAATAAAAAATGGTTTATCTTTTGTATGTTGGCATTTGTATGTCAAGGGTGCATAGGCGTTTTGCAAAAAATCCACCAAAACTCTCAGCACAAGGGGGAAACAACGGGATTTTTACTAATCGCGTTTTTGTGTTCGCTAATATACAGTTGGATTATGTCAAGAAAGGATGGCGCCCGAGTTAAATTCAAAACAAAGCATATTGTAATTGCTGTAATATACGGAATTTGTGTCTATGTTATGAATGTGCTAAATCTGAAGTTATCGGGCATTATTCCAAGCCAGTTATTCTTCCCACTTGTTAACGGAAGTACGATTGTTTTAAGTTCTACGCTATCAGTTGTGTTATTTAAAGAGCATATTTCAAAAAAACAAACAATAGGGCTTATAGGTGGTATACTTTCTTTGATAGCGATATGTCTCGTGCCGTAAAGGGGAAAACTGATTATGAGGCTTACATACGAACAAATTATATCTGCTGCAAACGGAATAGTCAGAACAGAACAAAATGAGTTAGGATTGGAACTGCACAGATTTACACGAGAACAGGAAGGCTTTTTCTATAAAACCCATCCGTTATTTTGTGAGGAAAGCTTTTTCAATGGTTATTTTGGTAGAAATTGCAGAACAAGTGCCGGAGTCACTTTGGATTTTATAAGTGATGCAAAGGTTTTAAAAATCAAATTTGGACAAACAGAATATGCTAAAGGAAAAATAGACAGAATACACTTGTTTGATTTATATGTAGAGGGTAAATTTGCAGAGTCTTATAAAACAGAAACTGAAATTGCGTATATTTCGTCAGGAAAGCAGCAACGATTTACTCTGTATTTTCCGTCTTATGCATTCCCGATTATATCTTCGGTTGATTTGGAGGATGCTACTGTATTTTCACCGCAGAAAAAACATATAGATATTTTATTTTTAGGGGATTCTATTACCCACGGCGCCTTTGCTGTTAATCCATCAAACAGTTATGTGATGCGAGTTGCAAGAAATATGGATATAGGCATACTAAATCAAGGCAACAGCGGGTTTGTATACGATGCAGGAAGTATTGAAAAGGTTTGTGAGTCTAAAATTGTTGTAACCGCTTACGGAATAAATGATTTCCATAGAAAAAATATAGAGTTAATTGAAAAGGATACTACAGAATTTTTGCAAAAACTAAAAGAAACTTATAAAAACTCTAAAATAGTCTCTATACTTCCATTGTGGACGGTATGGAATGGCAAAGATGAAAGTTATAAATCAGCCGAAAGAAAATGCATAAAATCTGTTTATGAAAAGCATAGTGATTATATTATTGATGGTTATAATTTGGTGCCGCATGATGCAAAATATTTTGCTGATGAGGTACATCCAAACGATGAAGGTTTTGCTTTTTATGGAGAAAAATTAGCAAAAGAACTTATAGAAATTATTGCAAAAAGTCAGGTGTAATTACCAATGATACAAACGGTAACAGGTGCTATAAACAAAACAGATTTAGGTGCAGTTTTAATGCACGAACATATTAGCTGTAAATCTTTATCCTTTGATGCTGCTTTTGGAGAAAAGTGGCTCGATAAAAATAATCTTAAAAAATTAGCAAGCAATACACTTAAACTAACCAATCAAAAATATAATTTAGGTTTATTGGTTGATGCAACACCGATTGATCTTGGTAGAGATGCAATTCTTTTAAAAGAGGTATCAGAGCTCTCAGGGATAAAGATAGTTGCTTCTACGGGATTTTATTATTTACAAAGTATAGAAGCCTTTAACAATACTGCTGAAGATATTGCAATGTGGCTTATAAATGAATGTAAAAACGGAATTTGCGGTACTGGTATAAAACCTGGGATTTTAAAATGTGCAACAGGAAATATAGGGATAACGGAAGATAATAATAAAAAGTTATCTGCAATGGGAATTGTTCAAAAGGGAACTGGTTTACCACTTTATGTTCACTGTGAACACTATGAAGATATTGCGTTAAAACAATTAGAAATCTTACTTAAAAATGGTGCTAATTCAAAAAGAATTATTATTGGACATACCGCTATTCGTCCTGATAGTGATTATTTGGAAAGTATTTTAGAAAAAGGCTGCTATATATGTATGGACCAATGCCATTGTTATCCTCAAAATTTGAATAGTATTGCAAAAGCATTGGTAGAATTATGTAAAAGGGGATATGCAGATAAAATACTTTTATCTAATGATTATTGCATACACAGTGATTTTTGCAACCAAAATAAAAGTGGTATTCATTTAAGCCCCGAACAGCATACAGAAGGTTTAGGTTATATTTTTTATAAACAGTATAGCGACTATATTTCAATGGGCGGAAATGAAGAAGATTGGTGTACAATGCTTTGCAAAAATCCGCTTAATGTTTTAGATAATTAAAGATATATAATAAGGTGATTAATTATGTTTTGGGATGGTTATGTAAAACCTTTTAAAATTTTTGGCAACCTTTATTTTGTAGGAACTGAGCCTGCATCAACTCATTTGATAGATACAGGTGAAGGACTTATACTTTTAGACACGGGTTACCAACATTCTTTATATTTGGTTTTGAATAATATATGGGAGCTTGGCTTTTCGCCTTATGATATTAAATATCTTGTTCATACACACGGTCATATAGACCATTTCGGAGCAACAAGAGCATTAGTAGAGCTTATAGGGGCTAAAACGTTTATAGGAAAACCTGACGAGGAATACGCTAACGGAAAACTTGATTTATCCTATGCTAAAGAGCTTGGTATGGAATTTAAAGAAACCTTTCAGCCTGATTTTCTGATTAATGACGGTGATGTTATTAAACTTGGCAATACGGAGATTAAATGTGTTGCAACACCTGGGCATACCCCTGGTGCTATGTCTTTTTTCTTTGATGTAACTGACGGTAAAGATACATTCCGTGCAGGTCTTCACGGTGGTATGGGGATTAACACTCTATCTGCTGAATTTCTTAACAAGTATAACTTGCCTTTTTCTCTTCGAGATGATTTCAAAAACTCTATGTTAAGGCTTAATGAAGAAAAGGTTGATATTTTCCTTGGAAACCATATGCAGCATAATCACACATTGGAGAAAGCACAGATGATTAAAGACGGAAATCTTTATGCTTTTATAAATCCGGACGAATGGCAATCCTATAATTTATGGTGTATTAAAAATCTTGAGAATATGATTAATAATGAATTTTAATTAAAATAGTTGGAGGCTTTAAAATGAAAGCAGAGTTTAGTTTTAAGTATGGAGAAAAGGAATATACCTTTTCTGCAAAAAACAATAAGGTATATGAGTTAGAAAAAGGTGTTAATGTAACAGCAATTGTAAAAGAATATAAGGAATACGATGCAGTTGAATGGGTACTTTATTTCGAAAATCAGTCGGATAAAAACAGCGGCATCTTCTCCGATATTAATGACTGTGATACCTTGCTCGAACTAAAGATGCCCGAAACAAAAAGAATTGGATATATGCCAAAAGATGGGCAAACATGTGTTATCACCATGAATGGAATGGTTGACGGTAGCTATTACTGGGTAAACGACAAGGTAAGCGCTACTGAATATGGCTTTAACAAGG
Organism: Acutalibacteraceae bacterium; assembly: GCA_045655905.1. Lineage (GTDB taxonomy): Bacteria > Bacillota > Clostridia > Oscillospirales > Acutalibacteraceae > UBA737. Next base: position 4,538 of record JAZOQF010000081.1, read on the forward strand.
AATTTCTTGAAAAACTTAATAAAACTTTGCGTTTTGCAAATTCTTTCGGTCGCTCAAGCGAGGGAATGATGCCGTTTTTCGACGTAACAGCCCTGAATGCAGGATACATAATGGCTATTGGTTGGAGCGGTGACTGGAAAAGTGAATTTACAAGACACGAGGGTGGGGTACGGATTAAAACCGGCCTCAAAGAAACTAAATTTTATCTAAAACCCGGTGAAAAAATTCGTACAACTTCAGTTCTTATTATGAAATACTCAGATGATGAGGACAAGTATAATAAATTTAGGGGACTTATAAGAAATCATTTTTCTCACAAAACTTGCACCAAGGCTCATCGGTCAGGACTTTTTGCGCTTGAGTTTTGGGGTGGACTGCCAAGTGAGGAAATGAAAAAGCGATTAAATGAACTTAAAGACCACGACATCAAGTTTGAAGATTTATGGATAGATGCGGGTTGGTATGGTAACTGTACAAAATGTGATGATGCTTTCAGCGGCGACTGGAGCAGACACACAGGTGAATGGGAGGTTAATACCCGGGTGCATCCACAGGAATTAAGAGATGTTTCCAAATGCGCCAAAGATGCGGGAGCGCGACTTATGCTCTGGTTTGAGCCTGAAAGGGCGATTGAGGGAACAAAGGTTGCCGAAAAACATCCCGAATGGTTTATTAGTGTGCCGAATGATATTTCTAAAATTTTAAATTACGGCAATGATGACGCCCGCAAATATGTTTCTGATTTGTTACTTGACTATGCCGAAAAACTTGATTTATCTTGCTACAGACAGGATTTTAATACTGAACTTACAAAATACTTCAAGGCGAATGATGAAGAAAACAGACGCGGCATAACGGAAATTAAGCACATTATGGGAATGTATGAAATTTGGGATACGCTTCTTGAGAAATTCCCCGATATAATTATAGATAACTGTGCGAGTGGTGGCAGAAGAATTGATATTGAAACGCTAAAGCGTTCAATACCGTTTTTTAGAACTGATTATCAATGCAATTTCAATGAAAATTCCGAGGTGTTGCAGACACACAACGCTAATATTTCTCAGTATCTTCCGTTTAACGGTTGCACAACCAAAACAAAAAATGATATGTACGCTGCAAGAAGTTCATATTCTTCAAGCTGGGGCGGAGCATTTTATGCTACCATATTCGCAAATATGGATGAAAATGATTTTAAATGGATAAAAAAGGTCACAGAGGAATATGCGAGTATTCGAAAGTATATGTACAAGGATTTCTACAACCACGCATCAAATGTTTTTGATGATACTTCTTGGGCTGTGTGGCAATATCACGACCCTGATACTCAAAGCGGAATTGTAATGGCATTTCGCCGTGAGAATTCACCCTTTGACACAGTAAAAATAAACCTCAAAGGCATTTTAAAAGGTAAAACATACGAAATTAAAAATCTTGATGATGGAACAGTTCAGAATATAACAGACACATTAGAGATTGTTTTACCCCAAAAGCGAAGTTCTACAATTATTGAATATACAATTAAAAAATAAAAATAACGGGTGTTTTAAACACCCGTTATTTTTTGAATATGTTATTATATGCTATTTCGCCGGCATCGTCATCCATATTACAATGGATTTTCCAAATTTCGCAAAGGGACAACAAACGGTCTATAAGCTCCATCGTTTTTGTTACGGCTTGCGGGTCGTGAGTAGGCATATAAACCTGATTGAAAATCCTCGGCAATGCCTCATCCTTAGTGATTTTTTCTGTGTAATTGGTTTGGTCTCGCTCGATAAAGCAGATATGTTTAAGAGGCGTTTGGGTATTTTGCCCTAAGTTTTCTTTTCCGCACCAAGGTGTGCCGTAGGCTGTAATTTCATCATCCCGAAATCTGACAATGGGTTTGTCACCGTTAACTATTGTCATTTTATCTTTCAGAAATTTTTTCCAACGTGCAAGGTGGGTGGTTTTGCCCGTTCCACTCTTAGCCAAAAGGGCAACGCCCGTACCCTCAACATCAAAACAAGCACCATGGAGAATGAATGCGTCATTAAACGGCAGTATCTCACCGATTTTTCTAAGAACAGCAATATATTCGAGATATGGTTTTTCAAATGAAAATTCCGAAACGGATTGCTCGTATTCGAGGTCTTTGTCATCTGCCGAAATTGTGAAATCTGCCTTTTCAAAGTTTGCAAGATAGTCCTTTGCTTTGGCGCTCAGACAGTCAAAGCGCTCTGCGATATCCCATTTGAAATCTGCAATTAAATATTTCATTTTTAAATCTTTTCCACCTTTATAAGGTCGGTGTTGCCAGATTTTCCGTTGGTCACACCGCCTGTGAGTACGATTTTTTCGCCTTTGTTAAGATTAAGGGTTTCCTTTGCTTTTTGGGTGGCTGTGTAGAACATAACATCTGTTGAGGTGTAATTCTCGCCCATAACGGGCACCACACCCCAAGAAAGTGACAACTTTCGCCAACTTTTTTCATTAGTAGTAAAGCCGATAATGTCAACAGGGGGTCTAAAACGTGACACCATACGCGCTGTCATACCCGAAAGCGAGCAAACAACGATAGCGCTCGCGTCAATATCTATCGCCATTCCGCAAGTAGCGTGGGAGATAGCGTCGGTTGTGTTTTTGATTTTGAATTCACGATTCAAAAAACGCTTTGCGTAGTGAATGTTATCCTCGGTGTTTTTGGCGATTAAAGCCATGGTTTTAACCGATTCCACGGGGTATTTTCCTGCGGCTGTTTCGCCCGAAAGCATTATGGCGCTTGTGCCGTCATACACGGCATTGGCAACATCGGAAATTTCGGCTCTTGTGGGACGGGGGTTGTGTATCATAGATTCAAGCATTTCGGTTGCAGTAATAACACGTTTACCCAAAAGTCGGCATTTGGTGATAAGTTTTTTTTGGATATTTGGAAGTTCCTCGAAAGGAATTTCAACACCCATATCTCCTCTCGCTATCATTATGCCGTCACATTCTTCGCAGATTTCTTCAATGTTATCCACACCTGAACGGTTTTCGATTTTAGCAATAATATCAATATCGGGGTTGCCGTTTGCCTTTAAAAAATCCTTAACGTCAATTAAATCCTGACGGCAGGAAACAAACGAACAAGCAAGAAAATCAATGTCGTTTTCGATGCCGAACAAAATGTCAGCCTTATCCTGTTCGCTAAGATAAATTTGTTTCAAGGTTTTGTTCGGGAAACTCATACTCTTTCGGTTTGAAAGTTCACCGCCGATTTTTACAACGGTGTTAACCTGAGTGTCGGTGCAGTCGGTTACCTCAAAGGACAAAAGTCCGTTGTTAAGCAGAATAACGTCACCTGTATTCAGTTCCTTTGGTAAATCCTTGTAGTTTACCGAAACCTTTGTTTCGTCCCCTTCAATTTCTTCTGTCACAAAGGAAAAACGGTCGCCATCACTCAGAAAAACAGAATCGTTTTTAAAGGTTTTAATTCGGTATTCAGGACCTTTGGTATCAAGCATAATTGCGATGGGCGTATTTAACTTTTCGCGCACCTTTTTAATGGTGGCGATACGTTCGGCGTGGTCGGCGTGTGTGTTGTGCGAAAAGTTAAGACGGGCAACGTTCATACCTGCTTTGCACATTTTTTCAATAGTAGCCTCATCTCGGCTTGCAGGTCCTATAGTGCATACAATTTTAGTTTTTCTGAACATTTTCATCACCATAATTATTTTATCACAAAACCTATATAATAACAACCATTTTGTAAAAAAACCGCCTGTTAAAAGGCGGTTTTAATTATTTGAATATTTTTTTGATTTTTGGTCGTATAACCATCATATAAACCATTGCCATTCTTGAAACGGCAATATCGTAAACTATAAAAACAACATTCCCCATAACTAAAGTGATTAGTGCTCCGTATTTTCCAAGAGCGCCGAAATCATCGAAATCAATTCCTAAAGGCTTTGCAAAGAAAAGGTAAATCAAAAGCACCGCAAGGTTGAATGAAATTATCTTAACAACCCACTCGGCAGCAGGTTTTTGCCACTTTTCTATAAGCGCTTTCAAAATCGGATAGTAGCCTAAAAAGAAAACGTAAAGCAGTCGGCTTTCGGGCTCGGCAGAGATGAAAACCAAAACTGCCGATGACAGATAGGCTAAAAACGCCCATTTGCAGTTTATCTCGATAACCACCGCCATTACGAAAAGGCCTGCCATGGCAGGTATTGCGTAGGTAAGATAGGGGAAATATGACAATAGCATAAACGCAACCGCTAAAGCCGCCATCATAGCGCTAAATGTAATTTTTGTAGTCTTTTTCATAGTTAACAGCAGGGAATCAGGTCGCCGCCCATACATTCGCAAAGGCAGTCGGCACAAAGCAGATTTGTACAACAGTCACAGCTTGAACCGGTGCCGTAGCTTCTGTAGGGGTTATAACCCATATTTGACTGAGCGTGTGCACGGTTGAGGGCATTTCGGTATTCCATATTACTGGGGTCCATTCTGGCAGCCGTTGCAAAGGAGGTGTA
>JAZOQF010000082.1:0-1599 GCA_045655905.1 Acutalibacteraceae bacterium
ATACCGATATCTGGAGCAAGTAAAATGGAAATCATCTGTAATAATATATGGATGACTAATTGCTATTTTCTACAGAGTGAAAAGGCAGCAATAGTCATTGACCCCGGATATGAGCGAGAGAGTATAGTTGCATTTCTTGATGAAAACAAGGACAAGGAAAGACTGATTCTTTTAACTCACGGTCATTTCGACCATATTGGCGGTGCTGACGTTTTAAGACAAAAAACAGGAGTGAAAATCGGTATTGGTGCTTTAGATGTGCCGGCTTTGTCAGATAACGCTTTAAATTGTGCAGACCTTTTTAATAGAAAACTTGAACCTTTTTCTGCAGATTATAAGTATGCTGATGGTGATTTAATTAAGGTAGGGGACATCGAGTTAAGGGTAATTTCTACCCCGGGGCATACTGTGGGCGGTGTTTCATATTTGTGCGGTGAAAATCTTTTCAGCGGCGATACGTTGTTTAAAACTTCGGTAGGACGTACTGATTTTATTGGTGGAAATTTCGAAGAACTTGAAAATTCCATTAGAAAACTTTACACTTTGCCTGATGAAACGGTTGTGTATTCAGGTCATGGCGAAAGCAGTACCATAGGTTTTGAAAAGAAATATAATCCTTTTGTGAGAGCGTAATTTATGAATTTATGTTTGGTAGGGCATAATTTTCGCTATGAACTTGAAAAATTAGTGAGAATCTTTTTGCCCTTTGAGAAAATCGAGTTTTTTGATACAGCAGTCCTCGGCGAAAGCTATGCAGTTGTCACCCTTGACGGTGATATTGCTAAGGCTGAAATCAATCTTTGGGGCAAAAAAGAATACTGTGAAATTAAGTTACAAGAAAACACCGAAAAGGAACAAGAATTAAGGTTAGCCCTTTCTCTTTATGAATGCTTTGTAAAAGCGACAGGATACAAACCACAATGGGGTATTTTGACGGGTGTGAGACCTGCTAAGCTTTATTCAAGGCTTGTTTCTTTAGAAACCCAGGACTTGGCTGACGATTGGTTTAAAAATACCTTTATGGTAAGTGATAAAAAACTGAGTCTTTGTAAAGATGCAGTAAAAGGTGAGGATGCAATAACCTCGTTATCAAGAAGTGATTCGTTCAGTCTTTATATATCAGTTCCGTTTTGTCCTACAAGGTGTTCGTATTGTTCTTTTGTTTCTCATTCGGTTGAACACGCAAAAAAACTCATACCTCATTATGTAGAACTCTTATGCGATGAAATTGTGCAGACAGGTAAAATCGCCAAGGAATTAGGTCTAAGACTTGAAACTGTGTACATAGGTGGTGGTACGCCTACAACCCTTTCGGCAGAACAGTTAACTCGGGTTATGGATACGGTTAAAGAAAATTTTGATTTAAGTAATTTGCGAGAATATACAGTTGAAGCGGGCAGACCCGATACAATTACAAGGGACAAACTTTTGAGCATTAAAAATGGTGGAGCCACGCGAATAAGTATAAACCCACAGACTATGAATGATGCAGTCCTTGACGCTATTGGAAGAAAGCATACCACTTTGCAAACGGTCGAGTCGTTTAAACTTGCAAGGGAATTGGGCTTTTCTAATATAAATATGGATATTATTGCAGGA
>JAZOQF010000083.1:0-19532 GCA_045655905.1 Acutalibacteraceae bacterium
TATTTGTATGTTCATATAGATTGACTCTTTTCATATAAAAATCATTTTGACAGGAGTGCCTTATTTGGAAAAGTTTGTTATAAAAGGTGGCAAAAGCCTTAACGGTAAGGTTCATATCAGCGGCGCTAAAAATGCAGCCGTAGCCATCCTACCAGCGGTCCTTCTTACTGAGGATACCTGTGTTATAGAAAACATTCCCGCCATTTCCGATGTGACTGCTATTTTGCACGTCATTAAAGAACTCGGCGCTGATATTCGATATTTAAGCAAAGATTCGGTTGAAATCAACGCTAAAAACGTTAACAGCCATATTGTTACTAAACAGATGGCTGAAGGTATGCGTGCATCCAGTTATTTTTTAGGCGCTTTACTTGGCAGAATGAACAAAGCACGTGTAGCCCCTCCCGGTGGATGTGATTTTGGAGTTCGACCAATCGACCAACATATCAAGGGATTTGAAGCATTAGGTGCTACAATGTCATTCGAAAGCGGTATGGTTGACGGTAAAGCATTTGCTCTTAAAGGCGCATCTATATACCTTGATGTAGTTTCAGTAGGTGCTACAATCAACATTATGTTAGCTGCAGTAAAAGCCCAAGGTCTAACTGTTATTGAAAACGCAGCGAGAGAACCTCACATTGTTGACCTCGCAAACTTCTTAAACTCTATGGGCGCTAATATTATGGGAGCCGGTACAAGCGTTATAAAAATCCGTGGTGTGGACAAGCTGTTCGGCACAACCTATAGTATCATTCCCGACCAAATTGAGGCCGGCACATATATGACCGCAGTTGTTGCAACAGGCGGAGATGTGCTTATTGATAACGTAATTCCTAAGCATTTGGAATCAATTACCGCAAAGCTTAGGGAAATCGGTGCGGAAATCGAAGAATTTGACGAAGCATTGCGCATCAAAATGGAAGCTGCGCCCAAAAAATGCAATGTCAAAACTATGCCACATCCCGGTTTCCCTACCGATATGCAACCACAAATCGTGACACTTCTTTCGGTTGCAGGCGGAACGAGTATTGTGACCGAGGGTGTATGGGATAATCGTTTCAGATACGTCGAGCAGTTGACCCTTATGGGAGCTGACGTTCAGGTGGACGGCAAGTCTGCAATAGTGACCGGTGTTAACACTTTGAAAGGTGCGCCTGTCAGAGCCGTGGATTTGAGAGCCGGCGCCGCAATGATTATTGCAGGTCTTATAGCAAATGGTGTAACCGAGATTGAAGATATTATTTATATCGACCGTGGCTATGAAAATGTAGTAGAAAAGTTTTCTTCACTTGGGGCCGATATCAAACGCATCCCCATTTTTGAAAACAAATCAACAATGCCCAAACAGGCTTAAAATTAGAGGGCTGTCCCGATGGGCAGCCCTTATTTTTCGAGGGAGTATTTATGGCAAGAATTTGTCCGCTTTTCAGCGGTTCAACAGGAAACAGTACATATATTGGCACTAAAGACGGCGGTATCTTAATCGATACCGGCGCCTCTGCCAAAGGAATTAAATCTGCTTTAGAAAATGTTGGCTCCGATTTTGAAGATATAAAAGTTATCGCCGTGACACATAGCCATGACGACCACATTAAAGGGCTAAAAGCTGTTTTAAACAAAACTAATGCTTCCGTTTTCACAAGACAGGATACAGCTGAAATTTTAATAAATAAGGATTTGATTCCCCAAAACACTAAAATTATTATTGCTGATAACGAAGATTATCTTTTAGGCGACACATGTATTAAATCTTTCCCTACTTCCCACGATGCGCAAGGCTCTTGTGGTTTTGATGTTCTTTTGCCTGATGGTAAAAAATTCTCACTATGCACCGACACCGGAATCATCACAGAAGAAATATCCCAAACTCTAATGGGAAGTGATGCCGTTCTTATAGAATCCAACCATGATATTGAAATGCTTAAAAAAGGACCCTATCCCCCATTTTTAAAGGTTAGAATAATGTCTGACATAGGTCATATTTCTAATTCTGTTTGTGCAAACGAAGTACTAAGTCTATTTAAAAACGGCACCACAAGATTTATTTTGGGACATTTAAGTTTGAATAACAACACACCTTTATTAGCTCAAAGCACAAGTGAATCGGTGCTGATGGATATAGGTGCCAAAAACAGTAAAGACTATGTTTTAACTGTAGCCAAACCAAACGGCAACGGGGTAACTGTAATATGATTAAATGCAAAATTATCGCATTGGGCTCTTTAAAAGAAAAATATTTTAAAGATGCTGTTTGCGAATACCAAAAAAGGCTTTCGCGTTTTTGTGATTTGGAAATTTGCGAAATCGAGCCAATAAGGCTTCCTGAAAACCCGAGCGAAGCGGAAATTGAATCCGCATTAAACAAAGAGGCTGACCTGATTTTTAAAAAAACTCCTGCCAATTCTAATGTTTTCGCCATGTGTGTCGAGGGAAAACAATTATCGAGCGAAGGTCTTGCCGATAAAATCAGTACCATTTCATCTTTGGGACAAGGTATGTGCTTTATAATCGGCAGTTCTTATGGTTTAAGCAATGATGTTAAAAAGCGTGCTGATTTTAGACTTTCTATATCCGAAATGACCTTCCCACACAAACTTTTCAGAGTTATGCTTTTGGAACAAATTTACAGAGGATTTATGATAAACCAAGGCTCAGCCTATCATAAATAATTATATTTGATACAAATTTTAAGGAAGATAATATATGAAATTTATATTTCAACGATTTGCAGACTTTTTTCGTGAAACGGATAAAATATTGCTTTCTCTCTGCTTTTTTTCTACCCTTTATGGTTGCTTTGCGGTTTTTTCCACCACCTACTACAAAGGAAGTTTCCGCCCTGTAATTGTGCAAACGCTTTGTATGTTTTTTGGGGTGATGGCTGCCCTTGTGATTTCATCCTGGGATTTTGAAAAATTTTATCGAAGATGGTACCTGATTGCACTTTTGGGACTCATCCCCGTTTTTCTGACCTTTTTTATAGGATTTGCGCCCGGAAGCACTGATGATAAAGCTTGGCTTGATTTAGGTTTTACCACATTTCAACCGTCAGAGCTTTTGAAAATTTGCTTTATTATGACCTTTAGTCTACATCTTAGCAAAATCAAAAAAAATATCAATAAACTGAAATACCTTATTCCACTTTGTGCGCACGGTTGTGTGCCCATACTGCTTATTCACTTTCAAGGTGATGACGGAACAGCGCTTGTTTTTGCAGTTATAATGCTCTTTATGATGTGGGCAGCAGGCGTTTCGTGGAAATACTTTTTGGGTGCATTCTCTGCCGCTTTGATAGCCTCACCCTTAATTTACTTTTTTGTCATGAATGACGAGCAGCGTGCGAGGGTGAATTTGCTGTTTGATATTGATGCGGATATAAAAGGTGTCGGTTATCAACAATGGTTGGGACGCCGGGCTCTTTCGGGTGGCGGATTTACAGGTCAAGGCTATTTAAAAGGTACTTTAACACAAGCGGGCACAGTCCCCGAGGGTCATAACGACTTTATATTTGTTGGTATTGGTGAGGAACTCGGTTTCTTAGGCTGTCTTGTTGTAATAATTTTATTGGTAGCTATTTGTCTTAGATGTGTTATGATTGCAAAAATGTGCACCAAGGACAGCGGTAAATATATTTGTATCGGTGTATTTGCTATGCTGTTTGCTCAATCGGTAATAAATATCGGTATGTGCACCTCTGTATTACCTGTAATCGGTATAACACTTCCATTTTTCAGCGCAGGCGGCACATCACTCCTATGTCTTTATTTAGGAGTAGGATTAGTGCTTAATGTTTATAAGCATAAAAACGAGCGCACTATCTATCTATAAACAAGATGAAAGCTCCCTTTTAGGGAGCTTTCTTTTTACAAAAAACACTTGCATTTAACAAGTGTTTATGTTAGAATACAAACACTTGGGGGTGTAGCTCAGCTGGGAGCGCAGCACACCGACTTACGCACCCACACTTACAATTTCATAAATAAATCACTTAGCGCACCGATACGGGGCATTAGCTCAGCTGGGATGAGCGCTTGACTGGCAGTCAAGAGGTCAGGGGTTCGATCCCCCTATGCTCCACCACGAATTTGTGCACTAAGTGATTATTTTTTACCCACTCTTGATCAGTGGGCATTTTAATATATTCAGTTTGTTTATATTTACCTTTTCGACATTTTATGTTACAATAAGGTGAACCGTTAATAAAACACGAGGAAATTTTATGAACAAACAAGAAACATTAAACAAAATCACAAATCATTACCTAACGTCAGGCGATTTTAATGGTATTGCAAACTTTAATTTAAAAGAGTCTTCTTTGCAAGATTTAGAAGAACTTATTTTAGAGGATAAGATATTTATCTTATCTCAAATGGATGATATAAATATTTTCATTCGTAGATTCAAAAATGTTCCGTCAAAGACGAAACAAATAGAAGCTCTTTACAGTAATAGCCTTATTGCCATATATCCTACAAATGAACATTTAGCCACTGTTAACATAGCCGAAGAAAAACCATTCACTAAAATGTTAGCACAAGGTGCGGAACAATTACGAATTATTTATTTTAACGTGGATATTTTACAAATGTATTATGACAACCCGTTATACAAAATAACGGATTTGGGTTTCAGAGGTCATATAAACATTGCAACTTCCACCACCGATGAACTTCATTCGGAATATATTAAGGATTTTGGTATTGCATATCCGAGTAAGGAACCTTATGATGCGGACCGTGCAATAGGTGTGTTTTTAAGAGATTTATCTAAGCTTAATTACGAAGCACAATGCAAATGGCGAGGGTGTATGCTTCGAGATCAAGATGAATTTCTCATTAACAAAGGGTTTATTGACAATTTAATAAGGTGTGATTGGGTAACAGAAGTTTGGATTTTTGATGCTTTGTTAGAAGAATTGAAGTTTATAAACTTATTATGCAAAAATATTGGATTACCTCCATTATTTAATAAAGAATATAATATAAACGAAGATGACCTAATTGGATATAGAACGCTTTTGATACCTTCAAAGAAAAATTATTACGATTTTATTACCGCTTTGGAAAAAATAATTATACATAATATAAATTATGAATTTTTCAAATTTAACAATTTTCATTACATAACACCTATCGAAAGAAAAAAAGATGACGGTTCGTTGAAAGGTAGTTTGGTTCTGCTCGAAGAATGGATGAATACTAATTATTTTGCGTCTAATCCCAAAGGACAACAAGCATTCAAGAAGTATGTTATATCAGCGTTAAAGAAAATTAGAAGCATTAGACAAACTCCAGCCCATGAAGTGTATTGTAACCAACACGACAAATCACTTTACCGCGAACAAAACCAACTTATTAGAGAAACGTATGATTCAATCAACCAATTGCGCTTTATCTTTCAACGTCATCCCGCAAACAAAGGTGTTGAAATCCCTGCCATTATTAAAGACGAAAAAAACATAGTTTTATATTAATGTTAAAGCACAATCGTACCGAGCAGAGCATTATATGCCCTGCTCGGTTTTTGTTTAGGCGGCCTTATCTAATCCGCTTGCAAACTGCTCAAAATCGAAATTGAAGTCGATTTTTAATTCGTAGCCTTTTGTGACTTCAACTCTTTTTATCATATAGTTCGCAATCATTTTCTTCTTTTCAAAACTTGCTTCGTCATAAATTTCCGCCCAAGAAATCAGTGCGTCAAAGCGATCCGACAATTCTCTAAGTAGACTCTCGCTATTTTGCACATCTGATTCGGCTTCTTTGCAAAGTTTTAAAAGGTCAGCACACTCACTTTCTGCTTTTGCAATCAAGTCAGAAAGAATGTCGGTGGAAAACGAACTTTCACCTTTAATTGACTTTACAACCTCTGCTTTTAAAATATTAAGATTTTCCGTTTCCTTTGCATAGTCAGTTTTCAGCATATCAAGTCGTTGCTTTCTCGTTTGAAGTTCGCTTGCGTATTTTGATTTTATTACATCACTTTTGGATATGCTTTTAATTTTAGCAAAAGTATCGCGAACCACTTTGTCAATCAAATCATCAAGAATATGCAAGGTGTATCCCGTTTGTCCGGTACATTCAGTCTGCTTTCTTGTTTTGCCATAGCAAACGTAACGAATACGTTTGGTTTTATCAATGGAACCATCTTTCTTTTTTCGATAGCGTCCATTTGTTGTAAGAGTAAGGCGAGAACCGCAATGTCCACAAAAAATTTTGCCCGAAATTAAAGATTTCCCCTTGGTGTTAAGCGGTACTGTGGGATTAGCCTTTTTTCTATCTGAACGTTCTTTCATAATTTCAATAGCCCTTTCATATTGTCGCTGTGAAATAATTTGCAATTCGGGTATAACTTCCGAGCGAGATTCGCCGCTACGAAGCACTCCTGTATAGGTTAGATTGTGCAATATACCACGCACACTTGCTTCGTGCCAATTTTTGCCCGTTCGCGCACGATAACCATTGTTATTCAGCCAGGTTGTTATTCTGTGAGCGCCATAGCCTTCTTCGGTATATTTATCAAAGATAATTTTAACCACCAAGGCTTCGGCTTCATTAACCTTTAAATCATAAAGCTCGTGCTTTCGTTTGTTGAATCTACCGCTTTTCACAAGGTCATAACCAAAGGCTGCAACGCCACCCTTAAAATGACCTGCCTCAACCAACTGAGCGAGACTTGTTTTGGTTCGCACCGATGTTTTTTCGCTTTCTCCGTCAGCTTGCCAAAATCGAATATAGTTTAATAATTTGTCGGTGTGAGTATCGAAGCGTTGCTCACCCTCTTGGGTGCTCCAAACCTCAATTCCGTTCTTAACAAACCACTCCACCACAAAGGGTGTTTCATCCGCAATTCTGCCAATACGGTCAAACATAAAAACAAGTAAGATGTCAAACTGTTTCTTCCGAGCGAGTTCCATAATATTTTGAATCTTATCTCGGTCCTCAGCTCTAACTTTGTGACCCGAAACACCATCTTCTTGTTCTTCGTGAACAATTTCCCATCCCATTTCATCAGCAAACTTATGGCACGCTTTTCGTTGCATTGGGATGTCCGCTTCATTGTTGCTATCATAATCTACTTGCTTTCCCGTAGAAACACGGTAAAGACAACACACTCGTTTTGTCATCGTTCTCTCTCCTCAGATTTTTTCTTAATTTTAACGTCAGGAGTATCCGTTTGTCGAATGTGTGAATCACCCAATAAAATCTCTTTTATTCGAGGGAACAATTCAGTGTTTGGTTCTTCGGTGAAATTGGCAACCACTTTATGACCTTTAACATAAAAGGTATATTCACCGCGCTTATCGTTTTTTAAATAATAGAATAACCATTTAATAAACTTCATTCAATCACCTCGCATCCATTTGTTTCATTTGGTAGTTCTTTTCGCAAAGCCTTATGATTTCATCTTCGATTTGCTGTACCGTATAGTTCTTCGGAAAATACTTGCGGAGTTTTTCAGTAGGAATCTTGACACGTTCTTTTTGGTTTGCTTTTTCTTCCTCCATAATTTCCGCAATCACTTCAGGTGTAAGACCTTCGCCTTGGCTTATCTTCTTAAATCTGCAAGCCTGCGAGAGTGACGGGGTGCAATCACTTTGTTCTATCTGCTCCAACAGGTCTTGCTGTTCTTGTTCGTTGAGATAGGAAAGCTCGACGGCGGGAGTGAATGAAATACGACCATCATCCACATATTGCAGAATTTCGGGGATGAGATTAGTAAGGCGGATATAGCGTTTGACCTGAGAAGCGCTGTCGTTTTTGGAAATCATTTCAACAGTCAACTTCGGTCCAAGTTGGCCCGAAGTTAGGTCGGTACGGAATCCTTGATGTTCCAATGCTTCCGATTTCATCTTATAAGCAAAAGCTTTTTCACTCGGCAAAATATGCTCTCGGTGAAGATTGCTGTCCACGAGCACAATAGCTGCCGCATCACGGTCAAGAGAAACAATTAAGGCAGGGACTTCTGTAATCCCTGCCTTTCTGCTTGCCATAACCCGCCTGTGACCGGATATGATTTCATATTCGTTTTCGGCGTTTTCTAACGGTCGAACTATAACGGGAGATAACACTCCTTGTTCTTTTATGCTTTCGGCAAGGGCTTCCATTTCCTCGTTGTCCTGAACCTTGTAGGGGTGGTTTTCAAATGGGTGCAATTTATCAATTGCAATATTTTTCTTTATATTTTTCATTATCTTTCAAATCCTTTCGTTTCTGTTTTTGTAAGTGTTTCTATTTCAATGTCGTGTTCGGTTTTAAGCAAACTCCAAACTTTTGGGAACCGCTCTAAAGCTGAGTCTGCCATTTTTAGTTGTTCTCGCAAGGGTCTAAGTTTCCTCGTAATCTCCCTTGCGGCTTGTAGTTTTTCTTGTCGCTCTTGCGGTGTCTTTGGACGTCGGTTACTGTTGCGTATTTTAGATCTTTCAGCTTCAAGGGCGGCGATTTTGTTTTCCTTTTCACGGCAGAATGTTGTGAGTTCTCCGACGGTACGGATATTGTTGTTTTTAAGGAAGAAGTATTCCTTTTTAAGTTGTCGTTCGAAGGTTAGGGCTTCTCGTAGTAGCGGAGAGTGCGCTTGACCACCATCGCCCCAAGCATCGATATCCCTTGTTAGGTCTAATAGTTTTAGTAAGATATAGTACACAGTAGCAATCAAGATGGTTGTTGTATCGTGAGAGTGGTTAATTTCAAATTCAAGTTCTCTCTCCAACTGTAATAAAGGACTTTTCCGAATACGGTAAATAGCTGCATAATTTGTTGTTTGGAAATTGTGCTCTATTCTTCTTTCGATAGCCTCTATGGTGTAGTTAGCACCAAGTGAATCAAGGCGGACGGGACGTTTCCATCCTTTCGCAATAATGGAGATGTGTTGGTAATTATCACCTCTTACGATTTCATATCCGAAGCCCTTTAGGTTTTCTTTAAAATGAGTCCAAGCCGTTGAGTTCTTAATAATGGAGTCAATGTCTTTGCGCAATGCCTCTCGGTGGGTCAAGCCACCGTTTTTCTTTACCCAATATTCTTTCTTGTTGCTATAAAATTTGCTACCTTGAATTACCGATTTGTTTCGCTCCGCGCAGATGGCATCGGAAATCTTGCGAAGTTCAAAACGGTCCCCAATGCTATTGCGAAATTTTCTGCCCGTCTTAAAGGAAACGCTGTTGACCACAAAGTGATTGTGAATTTTGTTAGTGTTGAGATGGGTTGTAACCACTACTTGATGTTTTGCTCCCCACATACGCCGTGCGGTTTCCTTTCCGATAGCGTGTGCTTCTTCGGGTGTAACCTCACCGGGAGCAAAACTCTGAAACCCGTGATAAGCAATATTCTTTCCTCGTTCACCAAAGCGGCGCTTAACAGCAACCATTTCGTTATAGGCATTATGCTTGGAACAGTTTATTCCCGAAACGTACATCGTTTGGTCAGTTTTATCGTCATTCTCTACATAACGAATGGCAGCATACAAGTCCTCGTCAAGATATTCCTTGGCGGTAGTTTTATCGGGATTGTTAGCGTAGTTGATTACTTCTTTTAATCGTCCTTTGACGGGCCAAAAGCCTGTGGTTGCCATCGGCGGGTGTCCTCCTTTCTCGGCAAGATTATTTCTTTTGTGATTTCTTTGAGTAAGGTCGTTGCCGCTTTGTTTATTTCCGCAGAAAATGGAGCTTCGATTAAAGCATCTAACTTTTCGCAGAAATGAAAAAGAGCATTAGGCGGAACCGTGTGTGGTTCGTATCCCAATGCTCTTTGACGGAGATATTCATTTGTTGTAAGTCCGCATTGTTTGGCAAGGTCGTTTATACGCTCTTTTTCCTTTGGGGTAATGCGGGCAAAAATGCGTGTTTCTTGTCTTTTCATTTCATCATCCTTTCAAATGGGGTATTAGGGGTCAGCCCCTAAAATTTCCGCCCTAAGCACATGAGGGCGGGACTGACATTTGGGCGCCCAAAAGTCCTGCTTGTTACGGTGTAAGACACACGCATTTAGCGTATATCTTCCATTCTCAGTGGCTTAGCGCCGTATAAATAAAATAGAAAAATATATTGAGCCATCTTGGCGCAATATGGGTGGCGCAAATGTTTGTTTGAGCCATAATTCGTCGTTTTGGCTCAGCAGAAAATTCATATTTTTCCTCCTTTATTTGAATTTAGGGCATAAAAATAACACCTACCGATTTTGAATCAATAGGTGTTATTAAATAATTTTGTTCGCCGAAAATCCGTAATCCGCACCGGTGAACTTTTCATACTCCAAACCGATTTTGCGAATACGTTTTATTATGGCGCTATGATGTTTGTACCCAAGATCCTTTGCAATTTTTTCAAGCGTATCGCCCTGCATACGCTTTTCAAGAATTAACAAATCCTTTTTGCCGAGTCGTTCTTTGAACTTGTTTACCAACGCCTTGTCGGTTATGGTTTCTTCAATTTCTTGGGTATAGTCAATTTCATCCCACTGCTGACCGTGATGCTTTTTGGCGTAGTCCTCTCGATAGCCTTCATAGGAAATCATCGGATGCTTAGTGCGGGTGTGGTACCATTTGCGATAAAAATCTGTCTTTTGCCGACTACTCCGATAATCGAAATCTTCAAAGCAACGGTATTCTTTTGCAATGTCAATAATAGCGCGCATATTATACTTTTCCATTACGTTAGGCACGATATACCTAAGATACACATCGACCTCTTCTTCAGATACCCAACCGAATTCTTCGTGGCAGTTGCGAACCAAATCTTCAACAGTTGGAATAATACCTTCATCAATCAATTCTTTGATCCAGTAATCAGGACAGTGCGCAAATTTCCAAGCAGGATCATAACCGGAATAGATTTCCATATACTCCTTAAATCCCATATATCGCCAAACCATATACGCAGTCGCATCAATAATGAACAACATAAATAGATCACTTTCGATAAACTCACAAGCTGTGCGGTCGTGGAATATCTCTTGCGGGTTACGGGGAATTGAGCGCAGTTCGCTGCCGATTCGTTTAAAGAAGCTTTTGGGGATAAGGTAGTAAAACGGAATGTATTCCGAGTTGCGAAACGGTGTGATCGCACCGTTTCGTCTTTTTAATTTTAATGGCATTTTCTTTCGCCTCCTTTCTAGAGGACAGCATCCTCTATTTATTTAACGACACAAGAAATACTAAAATGTTCCTAAAATTTGAAAATAATTTAAAAAATATTTCTCTGCATAATAATTATTTCATAATAAGTGTACCAGAAAACGGACTTGAACCGAATTATCCCCCCACTATATAACGCGGTTTGTGCATACAAAATATTCCTAAAATTTAAAAATATTTTTATAAAAAGAAAAAGCCCCCACCAAATTGAGCTGTAGCAAAAAAGTTAGACGCTTGAAAATCAAATTTTTATATTGTAAACAATATCTGTTCCAATAATTAACACACTAATCTCACAGGCAGTTATGTTGTTGTCTAACACAAAAATATATTAGATATGGAAGTTACAAATACTTACACAGATGTAACAAAATTAGACTTGATGCTCTTAACTTTTCAACTGTATAATTATAACAAAGAGAACACTTTAAAGGGTGGATATTAATATGTTATTTTCGGTTGCAAAAGAAGAGGCAAAAAAAATCATTGCTAAGATGACCATTGAAGAAAAAGCCTCCCAATTAATCGATAACTCCTCTGCTATTGAGCATCTTCAAATTAATAAATTTGAGTGGTGGAACGAAGCCTGTCATGGAGTGGCGCGTTCAGGAACTGCCACCGTATTTCCACAAGCAATCGCTATGGCCGCAACTTTCAATGAAGATTTGATTCATTCTATAGGTGATGTCGTTTCAACCGAAGGCAGAGCTATTTATAACAAGTCACTAGAATTTTCGGAAAAAGGTCGATATAAAGGAATAACTTTTTGGGCGCCAAACATAAATATTTTTCGCGACCCAAGATGGGGTCGCGGTCAAGAAACTTATGGCGAATGTCCTTTTCTTACAGCAACCCTTGGAAGCGCCTACATTAAAGGAATTCAAGGAAATGATGATTTTATAAAAGCAGGCGCTTGTGCGAAACATTTTGCTGTGCATTCAGGTCCGGAAACTACGCGAAGAAGTTTTAACTCAATAACAACCGAAAAAGACTTATGGGAAACATATCTACCTGCATTTTATTGGGCAGTTAAATCAGGTGTTATTGGTGTTATGAGTTCTTATAATGCTCTAAACGGCATACCCACAACTGCAAATAAAATGCTAATCAAAGATATCCTTCGCAACAAATGGAACTTTAATGGTTATTTTTGTTCAGATTGCGGTGCAATTGATCATATTCATTTATCACACCATTTCGTTGAAACTATTGAAGAAGCCGTTGCAGCTGCGTTAAAAAGTGGTTGCAATTTGAGCGTAGGTGGAGCTTACAATCATCTTATGAATGTTTATAACCTCGGATTGATTTCAGAGGAAGATATAGACGAGGCTCTCGTTTGGCTATATACGGTAAGATATATGCTCGGTGATTTTGAAAAAGAAAGACCTTTTTCAGATATACCCTATTCTGTTGTTGACTGTACTGAACATCGCGAATTGAATTTGAAAGCATCAAGGGAATCTATCGTTTTACTTGAAAACAAAAATGGTTTTCTACCACTTAATCCAAATGAAACCAAAAAGATTGCAATTATCGGGCCAAACGCACTATCTAGAACAGTTTTAGAAGGCAATTACTGCGGTTTAGCAAGTGAATACGTAACCCTATCAGACGGAATTCGCCGTGTATTCAAAAATAGCGATATTCGCGTAAGTGAAGGTTGCCCCTTATACAGAGAGAACCCATCGAATACAGTTAATACCAATTTGAAATATGAAGCCGCCAAGCTATCGGAGTTCGCAGATTTGACAATTCTTTGTGTTGGCTACGACTCTACTATCGAAGGAGAGTCGCACTGGGACGATACAACAGTCGATGAACTACTTGACCGCGGAGATAGGCGCTCATTAAAACTCCCAAAAACGCAGCTAGATATGATTGATTTAGTATGCGAAAGAACCGACAATATTATAGTGATAATTATGGGAGGCGGGTGCATTGATATAGGCGAAAAACTCCACAAAAAAGCCAAGGCAGTTCTCCATGCATGGTATCCCGGTGCACAAGGCGGTTTAGCAGTAGCTCAACTTTTAGCAGGCGAATACTCTCCATGTGGAAAATTACCCATTACCTTTTATAATGATATTGATTCCCTACCACAATTCACAGATTATTCTATGGATGGCAGAACTTATAGATACATTAAAGAGACCCCTCGATATCCTTTTGGATATGGTCTTACCTACACAAAAACCGTTTGTGAAGATTTTAAAATTGTTACGGAAAATGAAGAAAATATCATTCTTAGTGTAAAGATTGCTAACATCGGCAATTTTGATGTTGTTGAAAAACTTCAAGTTTATGCAAAATTTACAGACAGCCGCACTACCACTCCCAACTATCAACTTTGCGCAATAAAACCGGTGGACTTAAAACAAGGCGAAGAAAAAGAAATAGAGTTAACTGTAAATAAATACTGGCTCAAGGCAGTTGATGAAAATGGAAATCGAATTGTTCCGAACGGAAAAATCAATCTCTATATAGGAACACAGCAACCCGATAAGCTAAGCGAACAACTTTGTGGAAATAAATGCTTAAGCATACAAATTCCCACATAAATAAATTTAATATCACCTAAAAATCCTCCTGTGGCAAAAACGGAAGTTACCACAGGAGGATTTTTATACAATAAAGTGAGAAACAATGAGCATCTTTACTTTAAATTTTGAATATTTTATTTTTCTTAGCGTAAAGCGAAGGAGTCATCCCCGTTCTTTTCTTAAACTCTCGAGAGAAGTGATAAACGCTTGAAAAGCCGCACTTTTCAGAGATGACCGAAATCGCAAAGACAGAATCTGTTAGCAATCTTTTAGCTTCTTGTATTCTAAGTTCAAGAATATATTGCTTGGGGGTGGTATTAAGATGGTGTGCAAACAATTTGCGCAAATACACCTCGCTTATACCTAAATGTTTTGCAACCGACACATTCGTGAGGGCTTCGTGCGATAGATTTTGCTCAATATATTTTATTGCGTGTGAAATCAAATTGAGCGTGGGCGTGTTTTTGACAGATATTTCATCAAGCAGTTTATAAAACAAGCTAAACGTTTGAAAAAAATTTTCTTCATTATGATATTGTTTTTTTATCGCTTCAAAACATTTAAGGCAAACCTGCGGATTTTTTAAAGGAATAACCACAATTTCATCACAAACAAAACCCATACACTTAAAGTTTATAAGCGGAAAGAAACCATCTTTTTCATTTAAAAGAGTGTATGTTGCCCCTTGCGGTAATATTACAGCCGTATTTTCGGTTGAAACAAACTCCTTGCCACTCATTTTATAGCTAATTCGCCCATTAATGCATAAAGATAAACCAAAAGTTTCTCTCTCTTTCATTTCAAACCTTCGACCTTTTTCGGAATGCACAATTACAGGAGGATTTATTTCCGTTACTATCATATTTTCCCATTTTTCCAATTATATCACCAAACTTATTATATCATATTTCGTAAATTACTCAAGAAAAATCGGAAAGATGTTATCAAAAATGTTAAATTCTTATCGTTTTTACTATTGAAAATTGTTTTCCTCAAAAATATAATTTATATGAGGTGATATTTTATGGATTTCACGAATAAAACAGCTATTTCTACCGGAGCTGCTTCGGGCATGGGGCTTTTATTTGCTCAAAACTTTGCCGAGCTTGGTGGAAATATTATTATGTGTGATGTTAGTGAAGAAACTCTTAAAGTGAGGGTTGATGAAATCAATTCAAAAGGAAAAGGAAAGGCAATAGGCGTTGTTTGTGATGTCAGAGATTATAATCAAGTTTGCGCCGCGAGGGACAAAGCGGTTGAAGCATTCGGCCGCATAGATATTGTAGCAAACTTTGCAGGCGGAACTGCCTTTCGTGTGCTAAAAGTTGACCGCGAAAAACATCCTGAATTTCCCGATGTTCCTATTGATGTATACAATTGGGGTATAGATGTAAATTTAAAAGGCCCTTTTTACTTTGCACACGCTGTTTTGAAGCAAATGCGCGAACAAAAAAGCGGTCTTATACTTAATATAGGCTCAATAACCGGTTCGGAAGGTTCCAGTTATGGTATGGATTATTCCACTTCAAAGGCTGGGCTTATGTTTGGATTGACAAAATCCATTGCACAGTTTGGCGCAAAGTATGGTATTCGCTGTGTTTGTGTGTCGCCGGGACCTGTTCTCACGAGAGCTGATATGTCTAAAATGAAAACACTTTTGGGAAGAGCCGCCGAGCCACAAGAAATAATTGATTTATGCCTTTTTATTGCCTCCGATAAGGGACAGTTCATCAATGGGGAAAACATTATGATAGATGGTGGAAGGAATGCAATGGGGAGGTGGAACTCATGAGCAAAACTTTTCTTAATGCAAATAATCCATTGCTCACTGTTATGCTTCAATGCGAAACCCCCGATGTTGCAATTCGCAGAATTAGAAACGCAAACTGTTTGGGCGCCGATGCTTATGGGTTACAGGTTGAATCCTTAAAACAGGAATACCACACTCCCGAAACATATAAAGCCATATTTGCCGAGATGCGGGGCAAGCCGTGTTATATCACTAATTATAGAACAAAGCAAAACGTTGGTCTTTCCGATGAACAGTTAGCAAGCGGATTGATTGAACTTGCGAAAAATGGTGCAACCTTATGTGATGTAATGGGTGATTTGTTTTGCAAACACCCCGAAGAATTGACCGATGATGAAAACGCAATAGCAAAACAAATTCAACTCATCGAAGAACTACATTCTTTAGGTGCCGAGGTTCTTATGTCTTCACATATTTTAAAATTCACTCGTGCAGAAAGAGTTTTAGAAATTGCATTAGAGCAAAAACGCCGTGGCGCTGATATTATTAAAATCGTAACCGGTGCCGATAATATGGAGCAGCAAATAGAAAACCTTCGTATAACGAATCTCCTAAAAAATGAACTTGGTGCACCTTTCTTATTTTTATCAGGTGGCGAATGTTCTTTGCATAGAAGACTTGGCATTAAGCTTGGATGTTGCATGAGTCTTTGTGTTTTTGAACACGACATATTATCTACTGCTGAGCAGCCTCTTTTAAGCACAATGAAAAACATTAGAGACGGCATAGATTTTTAAAACAAACGTTTTTGGAGGAGCAATATAGTATGAATTTTTCAGGAAAAACCGCATTCATAACCGGTGCAGGAAAAGGTATTGGTCGTATTGTAAATGTAGCTTCTGTTGCAGGAGAATATGGAATCAGTTATCTTGTTGATGGTTGCAGAAAAAAATTATAATATGAAATCGATAAAAGTTTATTGTATTAAATATGCCGAATCAAATCTGCCCGAAAGTATGGTTTTTGATGGTGGAAGCACAGAAAAACATATACCCATTTCGTTTGCGGTATATTTGATTAAATGCGGTGATAAAAACATCCTTATTGATGCAGGATGCGATACCTTAACAAGCTTTAAAATGGAAAAGTTTTATTCTCCCGCATTTGTTTTAAGACAATTTGGATTAAGTTCAAATGAAATCACCGATGTTATAATCACTCATTCTCATAGAGACCATATTGAAGCAGTAAAGCATTTTAATAATGCGGTTATTCATATATCAAATCTTGAATACGAGAACGGTAAAAAGTATATTCCCGATAACTTCAAAACATCAAGATTTGAAAACTCGTTCTTCCTTACACCCGAAATTAAAGTTATAAAGTTTGACGGCCACTCGAAAGGCTCAGCAATAGTTGAAATAAAACTAAAGGATACTATACATATCTTTGCGGGCGATGAGTGTTATACTAACGCAAATATTGAAAATAAAATTTGCACGGGTGCATTTGTTGATAAGCAAAAAGCTATTGAATTTATAAATATATATAGCAACAAAAAATACCATGTGCATACCTGTCATGACATATCTCTTAAAACGGAAAGGATTTACTGTCCGCAGTAAATTCGTGGTTAAGAGAAAAATATAAAATAAAGTCTTCTAGAGATAAATTGATCAAAGCATTGACAATACAGGATATTCCACAAGAAATTAAAGATATCATCAATATACTTACAAAATAACAAAAACACCGCTTGCTGAGATTAATCAGTCAGCGGTGTTTTATTGGGGTGCGTTTTTGGGTGTGTTGGGAGAGCGTTTGACTGGCAGTCAAAAGGTCATGGGTTCGAGCCCCACCATCTCCACCAGTGGCATGCTGCCACACACAATCCGTCCAAGTTGGTACAAATCTAAAGCTTGTACCACGCGACGTGAGTTCGTGTGCTAAACAGTTTGCTCCACCAAACACCAACAATGTCTAATTGGACATTGTTGGTGTTATTTTTTCACCCTCTTGCAGCTTTTAACATAGTATAATTTGGGAGGTGAAATACTATGTTAACATCATGCAGATGCTGCAAAACCGGCTGTACAGTTATTGCTGTGGTATCAAGCCTTATTATAGGTATAATCACAGCTTTCCTACAAATAACAGCTGCCATTACTCTTACACCTGCCTTTTTATGGGTGCTACTCGGTATCGCAGTAGTGTATCTCGCCGTAGTTCTTATTTCGGCAGCCATTTTCCGCAAAGAAAACTGTGAAGATTTATGCTCTATAGTATCAGCTTTACTCGTGGGCATTCTCGGTACCGTGCTTCTTTCCATTGTTTTACTCGGTATTGAGTTTGCGGCAACAAGTGTAATCGGTGCCATTATTACAGGAACTCTATTATTCTTCTTTTTCCTTATAGTGACATCTACAGCTTGTCTTGTACGTTGCTTCTTTAATTGTAACGATTAAAATTCAA
Organism: Acutalibacteraceae bacterium; assembly: GCA_045655905.1. Classification (GTDB taxonomy): domain Bacteria; phylum Bacillota; class Clostridia; order Oscillospirales; family Acutalibacteraceae; genus UBA737. The sequence goes on from JAZOQF010000083.1 coordinate 17,890, forward strand.
CCGCAAAAAAGAAAGGACACCGTAAGGTGTCCTTTTGGTTTAATAATTCTCTTTTCTGACTTCGAAATAGCTCTGTGGATGTGCACAAACAGGACAAACCTGAGGAGCTTTTTTGCCGATAACCAAATGACCGCAGTTGCGACACTCCCACATAGTTTCCTCAGACTTCTCGAATACTTTTTGAATCTCAACGTTGCAAAGAAGCTTTCTGTATCTTTCCTCATGGCTCTTTTCGATTTTTGCTACCATTTCAAATTTTTTAGCCAACTCTGTAAAGCCTTCTTCCTCAGCCTCTTTTGCGAACTGAGCGTACATATCTGTCCACTCATAATTTTCGCCATCAGCAGCAGCCTTAAGATTCTCAGCTGTGTTGCCTATGCCTTTAAGCTCTTTAAACCACATTTTTGCATGCTCTTTTTCATTGTTAGCAGTATCAAGGAAAATTGCACTTATCTGCTCATATCCCTCTTTTTTTGCAACAGATGCAAAATAGGTGTACTTATTTCTTGCCTGTGATTCACCTGCAAATGCAGCCATTAAGTTTTTTTCTGTTTTCGAACCCTTTAATTCCATTTTCGTCACCTCATAATTTATTTAAAGCCCAAAAGCTTTATTTCAAAAATCCATTAACAATTTGTTCCTCGGCCTCTTGTTCCGTTAGTCCCAGTGTCATAAGCTTAATGAGTTGTTCACCCGCGATTTTTCCGATTGCAGCTTCATGTATTAAAGAAGCGTCAATATGGTTTGCGGTAATTTCGGGAACCGCAGACACCTTACCATTGTCCATAATAATTGCATCACACTCGGTGTGACCCGAACAAACATTGTTTCCGTTAATTCTCGACAAAAATAACTGATAGGAATCGCCCTTAGCTACCGAACGAGAAACTACGTTCGCACTTGAATTTTCACCATTCAAATCAACAGTAAAATCGGTTTTGGCTATTTCTTTTCCGCTTGTCATCAATTTTTCTCTGATAACAAGAGTCGCATTATCCCCGAGAGTTGCAGTTGTTTTACGGTCGGTAGAATCAACACCGCTTAGCTGTGTTGTCTCCATTTCCATATATCCGCCCTCGGCAATATTTATAACGGTGGTGGGGTTCATATTACTCTCGCCTTTTCCGTCAGCCAAACCTATGTGTTTCTCGGTATAGGTAACCTTGGCATTTTTGCCTATAAAAAATGTATGCACACCGTCGTGTCTAGATTCATCATCACCACAGTTGTGAATGCCGCAACCTGCAACAATTTCAACATCAGCATTGTCACCAATGTAAAAATCGTTGTAAACTAATTCTTTAAGTCCTGTCTGACTTATGATTACGGGAATATGCACCTTTTCACCTTTAGTATTAGGCTTTACAATGATATCTATTCCTGATTTATCGGTTTTTGTCTTAATGTCAATATTTTCGGTAACACGCCTGTCAGCAAGAGTGCTATTAGATCTTATGTTATATGCGCCATCGGGAGTGCCGACCATATCAGCTATGATTTTCAAAAGCTCTAATTCGGTATTATTCATTTAATTACCCTCCGTTTGAGCTTTCAGTACCGAACACAACGAGTCGGTAGATTGTAATAATTCAGGAAGAATTTCTTCTTTTGTTCCTTCTGCTTTCAAGGTGCCGTTTGCCAAA
>JAZOQF010000084.1:0-4205 GCA_045655905.1 Acutalibacteraceae bacterium
ATCACGGCAGTAGGAGAAAACTCGGTTCAAAAGGGCAGTGCCCACACCTTTTTTTCTCATACTCTCGGTTACGGCAACATTTGTAATGTAACCCTCATCTAAAACACAGGACATTCCAACATATCCCACCGTTTTATCACCGTTTTTGGCAACAAAGAAAACTGTGCCGTTTTCCATTGCCTCGTTTAAGGTTTTTTCACTCCAAGGAGCCGAAAAACATTCCTTTTCAAGTTCGGCAATAGCCTTAACATCATTTTTGCAGGCTTTTGACACAACTGTTTCATAAAACAATCCGTCGGCCACTAATTTATCCAAGGCTTCAAAAATTTCATTTCGGCATTTGCGGTAGATGTCGATATCTCCACCATAAGGGTCCGAAATACCATTGCCCAACATCAAAAGTTTTTCCCTACTGGCATAAAGAGATAAAAACGCCAAGTGTGAGGGTGACATATAAATTATTTTGTCCGCCCAGATTAAATCAGAACTAGTAAGCTGTGCCGAAACGTTGTCACTCAAATCGATACCCTTTTCGAGCATAACAGTAAGCGCATTTTTACTCAAAGGTCCGCCCTCGGCGGCAAGTCCTCGGCTTTCGACCTTTAAATTTTCGATTTTAAGGCTGTCTAAATACCCTTCTGCCATAGGGCTTCGGCACGTGTTTCCTGTGCAAATGAAAAGTACGTTCATGATTTTGCCTCTAACCAGTTTTTGCCCACATTAGCGTCTGCCGTAAGGTCAACCGACAACTTAACAGCATTTTGCATTTCTTCGGACAAAACAGTGCTAATATCATGGGCATCTTTTTCATCACACTCAACTATCAACTCATCGTGCACCTGTAAAATAAGGCGAGCCGAGGGGTAATCCCTTTTAAGTCTTTCCCACACTTTAATCATTGCGAGTTTGATTATGTCTGCTGCCGAGCCTTGGATGGGTGCGTTCCTTGCAACCCTTTCGCCAAATGCCACGAGCATCTTGTTAGAGTTCTGAAGTTCGGGCAGATATCTTCTTCTGCCGAAAATGGTCGAAACAAAACCGTCAAGCTTTGCTTCCTTAATGGTGTTTTCCATATATGATGCAACACCCTTGTAGGTTGCAAGGTAGTTTTTAATGTAGGTGTCAGCCTCTTTCCTTGTAACACCAATGTCCTTTGAAAGGGAAAAGGCGCCGATACCGTAAACAATACCGAAATTAACCGCCTTTGCACGACTGCGCATAACGGGTGTCACAAAACAGACAGGAACATCAAATACCTGAGATGCGGTGACGGTATGAATATCGGTACCGCTTTCGAATGCCGAAATCATATTTTCATCTTTTGAAATGTGGGCTAAAACTCTTAGTTCAATCTGTGAATAGTCGGCATCGACAAGCATTTTGCCGTCCTCTGCCACGAAAAAGCCTCTAAGTCTTCTGCCTTCATCAGTTCTTACAGGAATATTCTGCAAATTAGGCTCCAAAGAACTGATGCGCCCCGTTCTCGCCTCGGTTTGGTTAAAGGTTGTGTGAATTCTGCCGTCATCTGCGATACAGTCTTGCAGACCGTCGGCATAAGTGGATTTGAGTTTTGCCAACTGCCTGTATTCCAAAATCAGCGCAACCGCCGGGTGAATGTTTTTAAGTTCTTCCAAAACCTCAGCGTTTGTACTGTAACCGCTTTTGGTTTTCTTTTTGGCAGGAAGCTCCAACTTTTCAAAAAGGGCAATTCCTAACTGTTTCGGGGAATTAAGGTTAAATTCGTAACCTACAAGCTCAAAAATTTTGGTTTCAATGGTGGCGATACGCTCACCGAGTTCTGCCGACAAATTTTCCAACGCTGTTTTGTCAGCCTTAAAGCCAACATTCTCCATATCGGCCAAAACGCGAGATAATGGCAACTCAATTTCCTCTAAAAGTTTTAACTGCTCGGTTCTTTTAAGTTCCTCTAAAATGCTAATACTTGCCTCTTTTAATTTACAAGCTTTTAAAAGTTCTGCAGTTTCGGCTTCGGTGTCGCTTGTGCAGTATTCACCAATCAGTCGGTCACTATCGTATGACGAGGCCGACGGATTGCAAAGGTAAGCGCCAAGCATCGGGTCGAATGTAATTTTTTTAGCATCGGGGTATGACTTGTAAACTGCCTTTGCGTTGTGGAGCCATTTTTCTGTTTTTTCGTCCTTTAAAATCTGTTCATATTCTTCCTTTGAAAGGGCGAATGCAGAATCTTCTGCTACACCGCAGAACAAACCATCCTCGGCAAAAAGGAAAATCTTATCAAATGTTGACGGCTTTTCTGATGAATAAACCTTAGCGTCGGTCTTTTTGTTCGAAACCTCACGGCTGTCGGGGGTGAGCCCCATTTTGTCCATAAGGTTAAAGAACTCAAGTTTGGTCATAAGGCGAGCTAATTCGCCGTTATTTCGCTCACGGATGCGATAGGTTTCAACATTCTCGTTAATGGGAGCGGTTTTGCAGATAGTACCAAGCTCACGGCTCAAAAATGCCTTTTCCTTGCCGGCTGCAAGTTTTAGTTTTACGCCATCCTTAATGTCAAGGTTGTCAAGATTTTCGTAGATATAATCAATGGAGTGAAAACGTGTTATCAAATCGGTGGCGGTTTTTTCGCCCACGCCTGCAACACCGGGAATATTGTCGGATGAGTCACCCATTAAGGCTTTAAGTTCAAGCATTTCGTCAGGGGTGAGTCCGTATTTCTCAAAAAGAACTTCTTTGGTGAAATTTGTGTTTTCTTTGTTTCCCACAAGCACCACACGAGTTTTTTCGGAAATGAGTTGCAAGGAGTCACGGTCACCTGTGGAAATTACACATTGGTTGTCGGTTTCCTCGCAAACACGGGCAAGGGTACCTAAAATATCGTCCGCCTCAAAGCCCTCACATTCAAGACATGTGTACCCTGCAAGTGATAACCATTCTTTTAAAATCGGCATCTGCTCTGCGAGTTCTGTGGGCATACCTTTTCTGCCGGCTTTATATTCAGCGTATTTCAGGTGCCTGAATGTGGGTTTTCTCAAATCAAATGCAACGGCAACCCCGTCAGGCTTTTCGCTGTCAATCAATCGGTTTAAAATATTGATAAAACCGTATACTGCATTGGTGTAAAGCCCATCCTTGGTGGTGAGCAGTTTTATACCGTAAAAAGCACGGTTTATTATGCTGTTTCCGTCAATGCAAAGCAGTTTCAAAATATCACTCCCGAATAATAAAGATAATCCAATTTATTATAACACAAAACTAGTCCTTTGTCATTAACTTTTTATTAAATTTAATAAATATTTTATATATTTAAGAGCAAGAAAAAACTCCCCTTAAAAAAGGGAGTTTTTTCGTGGGTTGTGTGGCGCAAGCGGAAGTTAAGCATAAAAATAATAACACAAAAACGTGTTATTGTCAACACATTTTTGTGTTATTTGGTAGTATGTACTTAGGTGATGTTATGAAATACTGTTATCAGAGAATAAGAGACCTTAGAGAAGACAAGGATAAAACCCAAGCGCAAATTGCTAATATGATAGGCGTTCATACAACACAGTATCGCCGTTGGGAGTTAGGGGAAACCGAAATTCCCGTTCATATACTGATTAAACTTTGTAAATATTACAAGGTCTCGGCGGATTATATTTTAGGACTCTAAAAACAAAACTTCCCTTGAAAAAGGGAAGTTTTTTTATCAGGTTTGGCACAGCCTCATTACAATGCTGTGTGGCAGAATTTTCGCCAAAAATCGGTAAAATTTATAGAACAAACGGTTGGTGTAAACCCCTCTGCCTTTTTTTGAGGCTTTAAGGGATTTTTCCGCCATAATCTTTGGGTTTACACGAGGCAGTGTGTCAAAGGTGAAGCTAGTACCCTTTGCAATTCCTGCAACGGGTAAAAATTCAGTGTCCATAGGCCCTGGGCAGACCGCTAAAACATTGATTTTTTGAGCTTTAAGTTCAAGCCTTAAAGCCCTCGAAAGGCTAAGAATATAAGCCTTAGTCGAGGAGTAAACCGCCATACGTGCATTCGGTGCGAAAGAGGCGATTGAACAGCTGTTTATAATCTCACTTCTCTTTGGCATAAATGGCAGACAAATTCTTGTCATCACGGTCACAGCCTCACAGTTAAGGCGAAGCATGTTTCTCGAATCTTCGGCAGTTAAGTCTTTAAATTCGCCAAGTCTTCCAAAGCCTGCATTGTTGATTAAAAGCGCGATTTCGTTCTTT
>JAZOQF010000085.1:0-4513 GCA_045655905.1 Acutalibacteraceae bacterium
AGTTTTACATTAAATTCTATACGGTATTCCTTTTCGGGGTCGTTAATATTACCGCACGCCAAAAAAGCGCCCCTTACAAAAGATGGAAAGCAACAGTCTCTTGTGAACATACTGTCATCAATAAGGGTAGTGTTCATACCAAAATCGTGTCTCGCTAAAATTTTAAGCCTGTCCGATTCCGATTTAACTTCTGCTACAAAGGTGGGACGTTTATCTCCACCTTTTGTTATAGAAGGCGTAATTTTATATACCGAAGAAATAGCGTTGCAGTACCCTTTTGCTATTTCTTCGCTTGCGGTTTGCAGAGCAATTCTTTTTATAGAAAAAGACCTGCCAAACAGCATAAACCCGTAACAATATGCGGATAAACAACAGCGTGACAGTCTTAACCCCAAAAGCTCTTTTTTAACATCTGAGCTAAATGACATTTTTCTACCTCATATCTCTGTGAATAATAGAACAGTCGTAATTTTTGTCTTTTAACATTTTCCCTATTATTTCGGCAAAGGTTACCGAACGGTGTTTGCCGCCTGTACAGCCAAATGCAATATTAAGCTGACTTTTGCCCTCTTTTGCGTAAAGAGGCACGGCAAAATCTATAAATTCGGTAAGTTTTTTCAAGAATTCACGGCTTTCATCGGTGCTGAGCACATAGTCTTGAACGCACTTTTCCTGTCCGGTTTTTTCCTTTAATTCATCTTCATAAAATGGGTTTGGAAGGCATCTGACATCGAAAATTAAATCTTCGTCACCGTCTGTGCCGTACTTGAATCCAAATGATTTACATTGAATTTTAAGGGTGTCGCTGACATCACCGTAAAACAAAGCGGAAAGCTTTTGCTTTAGTTGCGCCAAGGAGGTATGTGTGGTGTCGATTATGTAGTCGGCTTGCATGCGGATTTTTTCCAACATCAATCGGTCTTTTTTAACAGCGTCTGTGAGCGACAATGTTCCGTCCACATTAAGAGGGTGCTTACGGCGATGCTCCTTGTAACGGCGCACCAATACATCATCGGAAGAATCAAGAAATAAAATCTTATAATTTACGCCTGCGAGTTTCAATTTTTCTAATGTTTCTTCAATATCTTGAAACAAATCTCCGCCCCTAGTGTCGGTCACAACAGCCATTTTGGAAAGTTGGTTTTTTGTGTTTTCACCAATTTCGACAAAAGCGGGGATTAGAGCAGGGGGAACGTTGTCCACACAGTAATATCCTATGTCTTCAAGAGCGTTTGCTGTCTGCGATTTGCCGGCTCCCGACAAACCTGTTACAATTAGCAGTTCCATTTTATTTCCTTCCCACAAATATAACTTCGGGTTCCAAGGTCACACCCGTAGCTTCCTTTACTTTTTGTTTGACCTGCTCTATTACGGCTAAAATATCATCGGTTGTAGCATCGTTTTTGTTTATAACAAAACCTGCGTGTTTTTCACTGACCTCGGCTCCTCCGACCGAAAAGCCTTTCAGTCCGTTTTCTTCAATTAAAGCTCCCGCATAATACCCCTCAGGTCGCTTAAAGGTACTGCCCCCGCTTGGGTATTCGAGAGGTTGTTTTTTCTTTCTTTTTTCCATTAAACAGGTCATTCTGTCCCAAATATCTTTTGGGGCATCTTTTTTTAGTGCAAATGTAGCCTCGGTTATAATAAATCCGTTTTCCATAAAAGCAGATTTTCTGTAACCGAGCGCCATTTCGGTTTTTGAAAGTTTACCTTTCTTGCCGTCTTGTGTTAAATACTCGGCATTCACAATAACATCGGAAATTTCGCCACCATAGGCACCGGCGTTCATATAAACTGCGCCACCAACGCTCCCCGGTATTCCGTAAGCGAACTCAAGGCCTGAAAGCCCCGCATTTGCTGCCTCGACACAAAGGGCGGTAAGAGATGCGCCTGATTTTGCAGTTATTTTGTTGCCCTTGACATCAATTTTATTAAGGTCCGAAAGGCTGATGACCGCTCCCTCAATGCCTCTGTCCGACACTAAGAGATTTGAGCCTTTCCCTAAAATAAACAAGGGGACTTTAAGCGCATTTGCTGTCTCCAAAACGCAGGCAAGGCTTTTTTCATCCTTTACATTAACGAAAATATCTGCGTCCCCGCCCGTTTTAAAGCCGCTGTGCTTTTTCATCGACTCATTCAGTTTTATTTCTAATCCGAGGTCTTTGCAAAGCCCTTCAAATACGCCAAAATCCATAAATTCACCCTTATTTGTATAAATCACAAAGATATGCCGCTCCTATAATGCCGGCATCGTTGCCAAGCTCGGCTGTTCTGATATCGGTTTTTAATTCCATAGTTCTCGCATAGTTTTCGCCGTTAACAATTCTTTTAATCGGTGTGATAAGTGTGTCGCCCTCTTTGGAAACACCGCCGCCTATACACAAAACCTCAGGCTGAAAAATGTTGATGTTGTTAGCAATACCGATGGATAAATAATAAATATATTTGTTAACAACCATTTTGCCCGCCTCGTCACCCTTGCGCATAGCGTCAAATGCGGTAATGCCGTTTACAGCGTTCATATCGCCCTTTACAAGGTCCCACATTAAAGAATCAGGGAAACGTTTCATTGCCTGCTTGGTCTGACGGATAAGTGCGGTAGCCGAAGCGTAAGCCTCCCAACAACCCATTCTTCCGCAGGTGCATTGTTCACCGTCTGCCATAATTACTGTGTGACCAAGCTCAGCGCCCGCATAGTTGTGACCTGTGAGCATTTTACCGCCTGTGATTACACCTCCGCCAACACCGGTTCCAAGGGTAATCATAACAAAATCCTTACAGCCTTTGCCCGCACCTGCTATAAATTCACCGTATGCGGCAGCATTAGCATCGTTTTCAAGATAAAATTCAAGCCCCGTTTTTTCCTTTAAAAGCTCGCTTAAAGGCAGATTGAAAAACTGGAGATTGTTGGAGTAAACCACAACACGATTATCAGGGTCGATGGAGCCGGGGGCTCCCACTCCTGCCGCATCAATGTCATGAATGGTAAGGCCTGCTTTTTCGATAGCTTCCAAAGCCACGGCTGCCATATCATTCACAATCTCCTCGTTTGAGCGAGGACTGTTTGTTTTGCGTTTTGCGGTGGAAACGATTTTGTAATTTTCGTCAACCACACCTGCGACTATATTTGTTCCTCCAAGGTCAATCCCTAATTTATACATAGCATTTTCTCCTTATTATTCACTCATACCTAACTTTTTGAGCAGGTCTTCGGCGGCATTGTAGCCAAGTTTTTTCTGGCGGCTGTTCATTGCTGCAACCTCAATAATCACAGCCAAATTTCGTCCGGGTTTAACAGGTATTGTGAGTGACGGAATTTCCAAATCCAAAATAGTAGTAGTTTGGTTTTCGAGTCCCATTCGGTCATACACTTTGTTAACATCCCAAGGCTCCATTTTTATAACAAGGTCAATCTTCTCGGTTAGTTTTACCGCACCTGCACCGAAAATTCGGCTTGCATTTATAATACCTATTCCCCTAAGTTCTATAAAATGCCTTATGTTTTCGGGAGCGGAGCCGACAAGCGATTTGCTCGAAACCTTTTTAATTTCGACAGCATCGTCTGCTATGAGACGGTGACCTCTTTTAACAAGCTCGATAGCGGTTTCACTTTTACCAACACCACTCTCGCCTAAAAGTAAAATACCTTCGCCGTAAACCTCAACCAAAACACCGTGTTGTGTGATTCGGGGAGCTAAATGTAAATGTAAAAATGCGATTAGAGCTGCTTCAAACTCGGAAGTGCTGACACTTGTTCTCATAAGCGGCACACCGTATTCTTCGGCAGCTGTAATGTAAAAGTCGTCCACTTCCATATCACGGCAGATAATAACGGCCGAAGGGTTGCGTGAAAACCACTCTCTAAGACGTTTTTCAGCCTTTTCTTTGGTAAAACGGCTCAAAAAGCTTTGTTCACTTTTTCCGATTATCTGAATTCTGTCTTTATCAAAATATTCAAAGTATCCCGCAATTTGAAGACCGGGGCGATTAACCTCGGTGGAAGAAATCATAATTTCTTCAGGGTTTCCGGGAAGAACGATGGTTTCTAAGGAAAATTCCGAAATGATTTTACTTAATGAAATTGTGTAATTTGTATGCAAGGTACACTCCTCCTTTTATATCTTTTATTATACATTAACATCTAATAAAAATCAAAGCTTTTTACAAAATTTACAGCTAATTTTAAGGCGTTTTTCCAAAAAACTAATTAATAGTAGCAATTTGAGAAAAAATGTTGTATAATCTATTTGAAAGTGAGGTTTTTAATATGAAGAAAAAGAGCACACTTATTATAATCGCAATAATAGCTGTTGTTGTTATTATTGCAGGAATTTTTATCGGTTCATATAACAATATGGTTACAAAGCGAGAGAATGTTGAAAGCGCATTTTCTACCGTTTCGACCTATTTACAAAGAAGATACGATTTGATACCAAACCTTGTGAACACAGTTAAGGGTTATTCGGATTACGAACAAAGCACTTTAACCGCTGTGACCGAGGCTCGCACAGCC
>JAZOQF010000086.1:0-9169 GCA_045655905.1 Acutalibacteraceae bacterium
TTATTTAAGACATATTTTAAGTGTTTTAACACCAACATTGCTTTTAACGGGTGATTTTACAGTCGAACATATTGCTAATCTTTCTTCGATGTATATGCTTTTATATGCAGCAGGTCAGCTTGTGAACGGTTTTTTAGGGGATATTTTTTCGCCTAAAAATATGGTTAGCATTGGCCTTTTTGTTTCTGGCGGTTCGTTTTTGGTTTTTCCGTTTATATCGGGAGAAATGCTGCAAATCGTTTGTTTTGCAGGTTTTGGTTTCGGACTTTCTATGCTGCGCGGTCCTTTGATGAAAATAATTTCAGAAAATACAAGTCCGAACCATGCGCGGCTTATCTGCGTGTTCTTTTCTTTTTCATCCTTTGCGGGTCCGTTAGTTGCAAGCGTTTTTGCGTTGATTAAGGGATGGAACTTGGCATTTATCTTTGCCGGAGCAGTAGCTGTTGCATTTGGAATTTTGGCATATATCGTATTTTCTGTTATGGAAGCTAAAGGTTTAATAAGTTACATAAAAACCGAAGTTAAAGGAATTTCCTCTATTCTTGCAGTTTTCAAAATCGAAAATATAGCGTTTTATATAATAGTGGCCTGCCTTGTTGAAATAGCTGCTGCATCAATTAGCCAATGGTTAACAACATTTTTAACAGTATCGCTTGGATTCTCGAAAGAAAGTGCTAACTTGCTGTATTCCGGAATTTCCATTTGCCGTTCGTTTATGCCTTTTGTGGCGCTTGCTATATTCCGTGCGATTAAGGAAAAAGACCTTCCGATGATGAGAGTTACCTTTTCTACCGCCGCTGTTATGTTTGCTTTATTGATGGTTGCACCAAACAGATGGGTGAGCATAGCCTTTTTGTTGGTTGCGCTTATGTCTATGTCCTGTACTTCGGCGCTGCTTTGGAGTATTTATATACCAAGCCTTGGTAAAACGGGCAGAGTTTCCAGCGTTAATGGCGTTATAGATTGTATAGGCTATATCGCCGCAGCTGCCGCAAATTTGCTGTTTGCTAACGTTATGAGCAATGTTGGTTGGAATACGGTATATGTTTTATGGGCTTCGATTGGAGTAATAGGTCTTGGCGCAACATTTGTTTTCGGGAGAAGAGAACAAAAATGCTAATGTATTTTTAGCCATTAGAGAAAAACCCTCGTTCACGTAAGCGGACGGGGGTTACTTTTCACTTCTTACCTATTACCTCTTACTTTTCAATATACCCCCCTATTGACAATATACCCCTCGGGGGTATATTATATTTTCGGAGGTTGATTTATGGATAATAATTGTTGCAACAAAAAAACTAAAAGAAGCCCCGAAGAGAAAAAGTTGATAACCAATAGACTAAACAGAATAAGCGGACAAATTAACGGAATAAATAAAATGGTTGAAAATGATGCATATTGTAATGATATATTGATTCAATTATCTGCTGTTAAAAATTCCATTAAAAGTTTGTCTACGCATATTTTAGAAAATCACTTGTACATGTGTGTGACGAGGGATTTGGAAAACGGCGAGTTAGATACTATTGACGAGCTTATTAGTTTATTCAAAAGATTTAATCAATAAAGGAGGTGTAGAGATGGATAAAATCGTGCTTTGTGAAAAATGTGGTGCAATGGTTAAGGTATTGATTGACTGCACTTGCGAAAATTGCGGTATTAAATGCTGCGGCGAAACAATGAAAGAAATTTCGGCAGAAGATGCAAAAAAACTTTTGGAAAACAAATAAAATATTGCATTAATGAAAGTCCCCGTCCTTTTTTGAGGACGGGGTTTGCTTTATAAAGTTATATTTGCGCAAAGAAAAAATACATTAAAAAACAAAATATGCAGAAATATTTTATGCATATCGGATGAAAAGCGAAAAATATTTCGATTTAAAGCAAAAGCATTTACATTTTTTACACAATTTGTATAATAGTATCGAGGTGGGAAAATGAATACTATCGATTATAATATTCTTGCTTGTTTAAAAGAGAATTCAAGGGAGAACGCAACTGCGATTGGTGCAAAAATCAATCTTTCGACTTCTGCAGTTATAGAACGCATTAAAAAGATGGAAAACAGCGGCCTTATAGAACGTTATACTACCATTATAAGCCAAAGTGCTTTGGGCAGAGAAACCACTGCGTTTATAAGCGTTAGTTTAGAACACCCGAGATTTAACGAAGACTTTATTCGTTTGGTTGGGGAAAACCCATCCATTGCTGAATGTCATTACATCGCAGGCGATTTTGACTTTATGTTAAAGGTTATTACTAAAAACGGCAAAACGCTTGAAGGAGTTTTAAATTACATTAAATCTATCAATGGGGTATCTCTGACCCGTACATCTGTGGTACTTTCGACCAACAAGTGCGAAATCAGTCTTTTGCCCGATAAAGAAATATAAAATATAAGCAGAGGCTAAACGTAAATGGAAATTATCACTAAAATCAATGATGCTGTAAATGGTTTTGTCTGGGGTCCGGTAATGCTGACCCTGTTAATTTGTGTAGGATTGTTTATCTCTGTTAAGACGGGATTTTTACAGTTTAAAAAGTTTGGTTATATGCTTAAGAACACAATTTTCGGATTGGGTTCTAAAGAACAGCGTGCGGCAGACAAGTCGGGTGTTAGTCCTTTCCAAGCGGTTGCAACTGCAATGGCGGGAACAATTGGTACCGGCAGTATTGCAGGCTTGGCCACGGCAATTGTATCAGGCGGTCCCGGTGCTGTTTTTTGGATGTGGATAAGCGCATTGTTGGGTATGGTCACCAAATATTCCGAGATAGTTTTGTCGATCAACTTTAGAGAAAAGAACAAAAAAGGCGAGTGGGTTGGCGGACCGATGTATTACATAAAAAACGGTCTTAAACTCAAGTGGCTTGCTGCAATTTTTGCGGTTTTTGCTATGATAGCCTGCCTTGGAACAGGTAACGCTACCCAGTCAAACTCAATTGCGATTGCGCTTGAAAGCACAGTAGGTGTTGCGCCTTGGATTTCGGGAATTGTTTTGACTGCAATTGCGGCTTTGGTTATTTTGGGCGGAGTGCGCAGAATAGCTTCGGTTAACGAAAAGTTAGTTCCGATTATGGCTATTTTTTACGTCATAGCATCATTAGTGGCGCTTATAGTTAATGCCGATAAAATTCCCGAAGCATTCGCTTTAATATTTAAAGAAGCTTTTAATCTGCGTGCGGCTGCGGGTGGTACTGCAGGATACGGAATTGTACTCGCTATGCATTATGGATTTTCACGTGGTGTTTTTTCTAACGAAGCCGGACTTGGTAGCGCACCGATTGCGCATGCAGCCTCAAGCACAAACGACCCTGTAAAGCAAGGCTTGTGGGGAATGTTTGAAGTATTTTTCACAACCATTATTATTTGCACATTTTCGGCACTGATAATTTTAACCACAGGAATTTGGGAAAGCAAGACATTATCGGGCTCTGCGCTAAGCATAGCGTCGTTCAATAATATTTTGCCCGGTGTAGGCGGTGTCATTATAACCTTGTCCACTATATTTTTCGCGCTGTCTACCATTCTCGGTTGGGCATATTACGGTGAGGTGTGCGTTGGTTATTTGACCAAAAGTTCAAAGGCGGCTGTCACGATTTACCGTTGCATATATGTGGTATTTGTATTCATCGGCGCTGTGGGAAGTCTTGATTTAATTTGGAGCATATCCGAAACAATGAACGGACTCATGGCAATTCCTAACCTTATAGGTATTATGTGCTTGATTAAGATTGTAATTAATCTAACACGGAAACATTTTAATAAATAACATTTTAAATTTCAAAAGTTAACCCCGTCCACTTTCGTGAACGGGGTTTTAAATTAAAGTAATAGGAGTTGCGAGGTTTATTACTATATGGTATAATGATTGCAGTTTGTTGAAACGCTGAAAAGCACTTCGACAAGCCGGTTTTGTCGGCTTGGTACAAATATATCCATTATGAAGAAAAGGGGTTGTTTTTTATGAAAAAATTCTCAATTATCCACGGCGGTGCGGAAAATTCATTGCAGAAAAAAGCGATTGAAGTTTTAAGCCGCTTTTTACTTGATTACACCCTTGCTTACCCTGCTTGTTTTAAATTAGGGGAAGAAAAAAAGGACGACAATCACTATTTGATTTACATCGGAACAAAAGAGTCCAACGCTTACATAAAAAACAATTCGCCCTTTGAGCTTTCTGTTTCTGAGGAGTATGGCATTAGTGTTAAGGACGAGGTTGCTATTATCGAGGGTTACGATGATTTAGGTGTTCTTTACGGTTGTGTTGATTTTTATAATAAGTATATTCTAAAATTTGAATTTCCTCACAACGACCATTATTGTGTGAATTTCTTTGAAAAGGGAATGCCCGATTTTTCTTACACATCACGCCCTGCTGTAAGAGAGCGCGGAATTTGGACCTGGGGTCACGTTATATACGATTATCGTGATTTCATTGATAATATGGTCTTGCTTAAAATGAACACCATAATCATTTGGAACGATTTTGTTCCCGTGAATGCAAAAGAGATGGTGGATTACGCCCACAGTTGCGGCATTAAAATTTACTGGGGCTTTGCTTGGGGTTGGGATACTAACTGTAATCTCATTTCGGTTGAAGATACAAAAGCTTCTTCAAAAGAAATTTTGAAACTTTATGAAGAACAATACGGTCATCTCGGCGGTGACGGGATTTATTTTCAGTCTTTCACCGAACTTGCAACAGAAATAATCGGCGGTGTTTTGATTGCGGATGCCGTGACACAGTTTGTAAATCAAACGTGCGGGCTCTTTTTTGAAAAATATCCCGACCTTGAAATTCAGTTCGGTTTGCACGCAACATCGGTTAAAGACCGACTTAATTTCATTGCCAAAACCGACAAAAGAATTCGCATTGTTTGGGAAAACTGCGGTGCGTTTCCGTTTTCTTATATTCCAAAGGACATTAAAACCTTTGAAAAGACTAAAGAATTTGTCAAGAAGATCGATGTTTTGCGCGGCAAAGACGATAAATTCGGTGTTGTCACCAAAGGACTTACTAAACTTTCTTGGTATGAGTTTGAACATATCGAGGGGCCTGTGCATTCAGGCACATCATCAAGACAGATGAAACAAAACCGAGTGACAAGGAAACATAAAATCTGGAAATATTTGCAGGCTTATTGGCTTACGAATTCCGACAAGGTTTATGAAATCATCAAAACGATGGCAGAGGATAAAAACGGCGACCTTTTGATTACTGCCCTTGTGGAAGACGGTATGTTTGAAGAAAATATTATGTTCCCCGTGGCGATTTATTCCGAAATGCTTTGGGATAACACCACAGAGGTCAATCAAATGATTAACGAGGTGGCTCTTAGAAATTACGTTGATTTTGCATAAAGGCGGCGAGGATATGAATTATAAAAAAGAACTTTTAAATGACATTCTTCCTTTTTGGCTTAACAATTCAATCGATTATGAAAACGGTGGAATTTTCACTCAGGTCGATAAAAAAGGAAATGTTTTCGGATATGAAAAAAGCGTTTGGTTTCAAGGACGTGCCCTTTGGACATTTTCAAAGGCCTACAATGTAATTGATAAAAACCCCGAATTTTTAAAGGCTGCGAAATGCATTTATGATTTTTTGCCACGCTGTGTTGATACTGACGGCAGAATGTATTTCACCGTAACAAAGGACGGAAAACCGCTTCAAAAAAGACGTTATTATTTCTCTGAAACCTTTGCCGCTATCGGATGTGCTGAATTTTATAAGGCGACAGGCGAAAAGCAGGCACTAAAAGATGCTGAAAAATATTTTAATGTGGCTTATGAATGTTTTACGGGCGTGCGACAAAATCCGCCAAAAATCAATCCTGAAAGTTGTCAGATGAAAGCGTTGTCACCTGTTATGATTATGCTTTCGACCGCTCAGACTATGCGAAGTCTTGAAAGTGACAATAAGGCGTTTTACGAAAAGATTGCCAAGGAATGTCTTGATGAAATTTTAAACGGTGGATTTTTAACCGAAAAGGCGTTGCTTGAAAATGTGGGCACAGATAATTTGGTGGCCCACTCTCCGACGGGCAGAATTGTAAACCCGGGCCACAGTATGGAAGCTGCTTGGTTTTTGTTGATGGAAGGCGTTTTGAGTGATAACCCGGACGCAATTTCTGCCGCAAAAAAGGTTATCGACATAACCTTGCCGTTGGGACTTGATAAAAAGCACGGCGGCCTTATTGCTTTCACCGATATTGGCGGTCAACCGCCCGTTCAACTTGAATGGGATATGAAACTTTGGTGGCCTCAATGCGAAAGCATTATTGCATTAAAATTAGCATCGCTCATTTTCAAAGACAAAAAGTATGAGCGGATTTGCAAAGAGTTTGAAAAATACTGTGAAAAATATTTTGTTGACAAAAAAGATGGCGAATGGTACGGATATTTACACTATGATAATACCGTTTCTACAACCCTTAAAGGAAATATTTTCAAAGGACCTTTCCACATACCTCGTCTTTATATGATTATGGCAATCTTAAACGAAACAGGCAATATTGAAAATTACGCAAAATAAGGAGTGTTTTTATGAAACTTACTTTTTTCGGAACTGCAGCTGCCGAGGGTTTTCCTGCTGTTTTTTGCAACTGTGATTTTTGCAAAGAGGCACGTCGCCTTAAAGGAAAAAATGTGCGCACCCGTTCACAGTCGCTTATTAACGACGACCTTTTGATTGATTTGTCGCCGGATACTTATCATCATTTTTTAGAAAACGATGTCGAGGGTGACAAAATCAAATTTTTGTTGCTAACACACTCTCACAACGACCATTTTTATGCGAAGGAACTCGATATTCGCGGCGGCGCCTTTGCTCACAATATGCGTGCTCAAACCTTAAAGGTTTTTTGCGGCGAAGGGGCATATAATATGTTCAATTCTGTGGATGCTCCAAACTGCGAAGCAACACTTGTTAAAGCGTTTGAAACCTTTGTGTGCGGGGATTATGAAATCACTCCGCTTAAAGCACGTCACGCTATAGGAGACGACGCCTTGTTCTACATAATCAAGGGCGAAAAAACCATCCTTTACGCTCACGATACGGGCTATTTTTACGAAGAGGTTTTTGATTTCATTGAGAAAAACAACATTGTTTTCGATATGATAACAATGGACTGCACAAACATTGATATTCCCTCGGGTGACAAGGGCAGTCATATGGATATTAAACACGTTTTACTCGCCACAAAACGTCTTGAGGAAATTGGTGCTGTGACCGATAAGACTGTAAAGTACATAAACCATTTTTCTCACAACGGAAATCCTTTGCACCACGTTTTGGAAGACAGGATGAAAGGCACAGGATTTAAAGTGTCTTTTGACGGATGTGTTGTAGAAATTTAAAATTAAAACGTTGCTATATTGCGAAGTATAAAACGGCAAGAGAAAACCCTTGCCGTTTTGTCATTTGATATTGAAAAGCAGATAAAAATATGATATAATAATAAAAAACGGAGGCATAGCTCAGTTGGTCAGAGTACTTGCTTGACATGCAAGGGGTCACCGGTTCAAGTCCAGTTGTCTCCACCAAAGCCCCAAGGGCGACAAGTTCTTGGGGCTTACTTCTTACCTATTAACTCTTCACTCTTACCTAAAAAGTTCTTGGGGCTTTGGGAAGTAATTAGTAAGAAGTAATAGGTAAGAAGTTTGGTGTGGCTTCGCCACAGATTACATACAAGGCTTCGCCTTGATTTGGAAACATTTTTCTGACATACTTTATATAAGAGGTGAAGGTATGAAACTTGTATTATTAACTGCGATAGGCGTGGGAATGGCGACTGTTTTGGGCTCGCTCATAGGTTTTGCATTTAAGAAAATGTCGCACACCTTTTCCGATATGATTTTATCCTTTGCGGCAGGTGTTATGCTTGCTGCTGCTGTGGTTGGACTGATTTTGCCGTCTGTTGAGTACGGTGGCGGTTACGGTATTATTACCGTTGTGGGAATTTTTAGCGGTGCGGTTTCGCTTAATTTGTTTGACAAATTCACCCCTCATTTGCACCGATTGGTAGGAAGCGAAGATGAAAACCACAACAATGAAAATTTAAACAGGGTGTTACTCTTTGTTATGGCAATTGCTATACACAATCTGCCCGAGGGAATTGCTGCAGGAGTAGGTTTTGGCTCGGGCGATACTTCGCAGGCAATGATGATAGCGGGCGGTATCGCACTTCAGAACATCCCCGAGGGAATGGTGATCATAGCACCTATGTTGGCTGCAGGTGTATCTCCTCGCAAAACCTTTGTTTGCGCTATGGCGACAGGGCTTGTTGAGGTAATCGGCACCTTGCTTGGTTACTTTGCGGTCAGCGTTTCGGTTGCGATATTGCCATTCGCACTCGCCTTTGCGGGAGGCACAATGCTTTATGTTATCAGCGACGAAATGATACCCGAAACCCACGCTCACGGTCATCAAAGAGGAGCGACCTATGCGTTGTTAGTTGGTTTCTGCGTTATGCTTGTGACCGATATATTATTAGGATAAGAGTTAAAATATTGTTTTTGGAGGGATTTTGTTATGGTTATGAAATTTAAAGACGGAAAATCTAAGGTGCTGACACTCAGTTATGACGACGGAGTTGTTCAGGATATAAGATTAGTTGGAATTTTAAATAAATACGGAATAAAAGGCACCTTTAATATAAATACGGGGCGTTATGCTCCTGAAGATAAGGTGCGTGAGAAATTAAGGGGAATAATGAAACTGTCCGAGGCAAAGGAGTTATTTATAAATTCGGGTCACGAGGTTGCTGTGCACACATTTACACACCCGTGGTTAGAAAAACTAAGAGCGGACGAGGTAATAACCCAAGTTATCGATGACAGAAAGAATATCGAGAAACAGTACGGAACTTTTGCTCGTGGAATGGCATACCCCTACGGAACATATAGTGATGAGGTAATCGATGTTTTGAAAAAGTGCGGTATTTGCTATTCGAGAACGACAAGGGCGACCGAGAAGTTTGAACTTCCGAAAGATTGGCTTGAGCTTCATCCGACCTGCCATCACAACAGCCCGAATCTTATGAAATTGGCAGAGAGATTTGTGGGTGGAGCATCTGAAAAAATCGTAGGTGTGTGGATGTTCTATCTTTGGGGACACAGTTATGAATTCGACGATAATGATAATTGGGATGTAATCGAGAAATTTGC
>JAZOQF010000087.1:0-8616 GCA_045655905.1 Acutalibacteraceae bacterium
GCATGAGCAAAACGGTTGTTAGAACCAACAACAAAGTTTTGGAAAGTGAAAAAGTCCTCGAAGGAAAGACCCTCGCTAAACTGCTCAGCATTTAAGATGCTTTTTTCTTCTTTTTCAACAATAAATGTAATCTTAACATCAAAACCCATAGCGTTCTTTGCGCTTTTTGCTAAAATCTCGGTATAGTTATCTGCAACGATTTCTCTTTCATATTCTTCCTTGCAGGCAATTACCAATTCACCGGGATTAAAACAAACGGGTTTTAAGGGAGAAATAAAGCAATCAAAAGCCACTTTAGATATGATTTTAAGGCATTCTTCGCATACTAAATTCCAAATATCTGTAACTGAGGAAACAGGCATTTTTATCCGTCCTTTCTGTTAAAAAACAATAGTATTCCAATCTATTAAATTATACCATAAGTTGCCGAAATTTTCAACTTTTTTAAAGGGAAAAACTGCACAAATTTTAAGCTTTTTTATAGGGAGTGAAGCAATTAAATGAAAAGAGGAATTATGCGCATAATTTTGGTCAATTTGTTGTGTATTTCCCTCCTTTTTTGGTGTGGATTTTCCTTCTTTTCGCCAAAAGCTCATTCCCTCGAAATAAGAAAGGAAGAAATACCCCAAAATGTAAACACAATTCCCGAAAAGGAAGATAAAAAAGAACCCGAAAAAGAGGAAAAAATCACAAGCGAAACACAACAAGAGGAAGTAAGTGAAAGTGTTTCGTCAGAAAAGGCGACACAAACCTCGACCGAGGCTATAAAGGGACAAATTATCAGTCAATACAACTCTCCCTACACAGCGCCGAGCAGTTATGACGGAGTTTATCTTAAAAACCATTCAGGGCTTAGTATCAGTATAAAAAAATTTTTAGAGGGAAAAATAAATTTTAAAATAAAGAAAAGCGATGAGCCACAGGTTTTGATTCTCCACACCCACGCAACCGAAACCTTTAAGACGGATGATAAAGACTATTTTACTGAGGATTTTTCCTCCCGAAGTAGAGACAATGCGCAAAATATGGTGTCGGTGGGGAAAATAGTGGCTGAAAGGTTGAACGCAAACGGCATTAAAACTTTGCACGACAAGACCTTGCACGACTACCCGAGTTATTCAAAAAGTTATTCCCGTTCGGCAGAGACGGTTAAGGAATATCTTAAAAAGTATCCCACAATAAAGGTTGTGCTTGACCTTCATCGTGATGCCGTTACAACAGAAAACGGCGACAAGGTAAAGCTTGTCACCGAAATTGGAGGAAAAAAAGCGGCTCAGGTAATGCTTGTTATGGGGTCTCAAAGCGGCTCGATTACGAATTTTCCAAAATGGGAGGAAAATTTTAAGTTAGCGGTTAAACTTCAGCAAACAATCGAGAAAAACTATCCCACTCTTGCAAGGCCTTTAATGCTAATGTCTAAAACCTACAATCAAAACCTCACAACCGGATCACTTTTAATCGAATTCGGCACCGATGCGAACACGCTATCTGAGGTGCATTATTCGGCACAAATGGTCGGGGACTGCCTTGTGGAGTTGTTAGGCTCGCTTTCTTAGAAAGGAAAAGATATGAAAAGAAGTACAAAACTGTTTTTCAGGAGTTTTTATATTTCATCTGTCATTGTTTTTTGTTTAACTTTAGGTATTTTAGGTATAACAAAAGCCTACGAGGGAATACGCCTCGTAGGCTTCGGTGAATATCGCAGCGCCGTTGAAATTGAAAACGGCAGTATCAAAATATTTGATTTTACTCTAAGGTTTTAATGTTAAGGTCGCTTAACTGCACGTCATCTACAACAGATGGAGCACCCGACATCAGTTCGCTCGAATTTGAAACCTTGGGGAATGCAATAACATCTCTTAAAGAGTCACATCCGCACATAAGCATTACAAGTCGGTCAAGACCAATACCCATACCGCCGTGAGGAGGAGCTCCGTATTTGAAAGCATCGGTCAAGAAGCCGAATTTCTGATGTGCTTCCTCGTCGGTAAGACCTAATGCCTTAAACATTTTTCCTTGCAAAACAGGGTCGGTTATACGGATTGAGCCACTTGACAATTCAACACCGTTAAGCACCAAATCGTATGCCTTGGCAAATACCTTTTCGGGGTTTGTGTCAAGGAATTCAACACATTCATCCAAAGGAGAGGTAAACGGATGGTGCATTGCATCCCAGTTTCCTGTTTCCTCATTGTATTCAAAGAATGGGAATTCTGTAATCCAGAGAAAATTGTAGGTATCAGGGATAATATCAAGCTTTTTAGCAACAGCCAAACGCAATGCTCCGAGAACTGATAGGCAAAGATTTTTTCTGTCAGCAACGATAAATACAACGTCGCCCTTCTCGGCGCCTGTGCGCTCAAGAATTTTTGCCATTTCTTCCTCGGTCATAAACTTACTGAAAGAACAGGTGGGAGTGTCTTCAACCCAACGGATGAAGGCCAGTCCTTTAGCACCTATACCTTTAGCAGTTTCGGTTAATTTGTCAATCTCTTTTCTTGTGTATGTGTCAACGGCGTTCTTAGCATTAATCGCTCTTACAGTACCGCCGTTTTTAACCGTTTCACTAAACACACCAAAACCGCAGTTTTCAACAATGTCCGACAAATCCTTGATTTTCATTTCAAAACGAGTGTCAGGCTTGTCTGAGCCGTAGTCGTTCATAGCGTCCACAAATTTAAGACGGGGAATGGGTGTTACGATATCTTTACCCAAAACCTCTTTAAAGAGGCGTTTAATATACCCCTCGGCAATAGCGAAAACATCCTCGGGCTCAACAAATGACATTTCAAGGTCGATTTGTGTAAACTCAGGCTGACGGTCTGCACGCAAATCTTCGTCACGGTAGCAACGAGCAATTTGCATATAACGGTCAAAGCCCGAAAGCATGAGGAGTTGCTTATAAAGCTGAGGAGATTGAGGTAGAGCAAAGAAACAACCTTTGTGTATTCTCGAAGGAACGAGATAATCTCTTGCGCCCTCGGGAGTAGATTTAATAAGGGTTGGGGTTTCAATCTCAATAAAGCCGTTTTCGTCGAAATAATCCCTTGTAACCTTGGTAATTTTGTGGCGAAGAAGAATATTCTTCTGCAAATCAGGACGGCGCAAATCAAGGTATCTGTATTTAAGTCTTAAATCCTCACCTGCGTTGGAATTTTCCAAAATTTCAAAGGGTGGGGTTTCACTTTTTCCTAAAATTTTAAGGGCAGTTACCTCAATTTCAATATCACCTGTCGGAATTTCCTTGTTAATTGAGGAACGAACACGCACTTTACCCTCTGCCATAACAACATATTCGCTGTGTAAGGTCGAAGCCTTGTCAAAAAGGCTTTTTTCTGTTGTGTCGTCAAATGCTAACTGAACAATACCCGTTCTGTCACGCAAATCTGCGAAAATAAGACCGCCAAGGTCTCTTTGACGCTGAATCCAACCGCAAACGGTTACTGTTTCTCCTGCATTTTCTTTTCTCAAGGTACCACAGTAATGGGTACGCTTTTGACCGTTTAATCTGTCTAACATACAGTTTTCCTCTCTTAAAATACTTCTGCTATACTCTCAAATAGTATTTTACGAATTTCCTCGCCTAATTCCTCTGTAAGTTCATTTAAGTTAATTTCTTTTTCGGAAGAATTTGACATATTTTTAAGTGAAGCTTTGCCGCTTTCAACCTCGTTGTCACCAAGAACTAATGTGAACTTAGCACCGATTTTGTTAGCGTATTTCATCTGGGCTTTGAGTCCTCTGCCGCAAATGTCGGTTTCTGTCTTGTAGCCCTCGTCTCTTAGTTCCTTGCAAAGCGCACTTGCTTTAATTGTTGCTTTGTCGCCGAGGGAGGCAATAAACAAATCACAGGTGTGAGCCTCGGGAAGCTCGGCATTTTGGGCTTTAAGCACCATCATAAGACGCTCGATTCCCATAGCAAAGCCGAGTGACGGAGTATTTGGACCGCCCATCTGACCGATAAGGCCGTCATAACGACCACCACCGCAAACGGTGGACTGAGCACCAATGTCGCCCGATACAAACTCGAAAACAGTTCTTGTATAGTAGTCAAGTCCACGAACGATTTTTGGGTTAACCTTAAATTCAATATTCATAGCGTTAAGGTGTGCCTTGACCGATTCAAAGTGATTTTTACAGTCATCGCAAAGATAATCAATAACCACAGGGGCATTTTCTGCAATTTCAGAACAAATTGGACTTTTACAGTCAAGGATTCTCATTGGGTTGCGGTCAAGTCTGTCCTTACAGGTGTAGCAAAGGGTATCAACATTTTCTGAAAAATATTCCTTTAACGCCTTGTGGTACTCCTTTCGGCATTCGGGACAGCCGATTGAGTTAATCTCCAATGAAATGTTTTTAATTCCTATGTTTTCGAGCACAGCACCAGCCAAGGAAATAACCTCAGCGTCGGCATTTGGAGCCGCAGCGCCTACACATTCCACACCGAATTGGTGGAATTCTCTAAGTCTTCCTGCTTGTGGCTTTTCGTAGCGATAGCATCCACCAATATAGCAAAGTTTTTGAGGAAGAGCTGCATTCACAAGACCCTTTTCAATAGCCGAACGGATAACGCCCGCTGTAAGCTCAGGTCTTAGAGTAATTGAACGACCACCCTTGTCGTCAAAGGTGTACATTTCCTTTTGCACCACGTCGGTAGTGTCACCCACGCTACGCAAAAACACCTCCGTATGCTCGAAAACGGGCACACGGATTTCTTTAAAACCAAACTGCGCTGCAGTCTCGAGCATTTTGCCCTCAACAAACTGCCAGTTGTGGCTTTCATCGGGTAAAATATCGTTTGTGCCTTTGACGGCACGGTTAATTTCTGCCATATAAAAAACTCCGAATTTATTTATTTGCCTTTGCAACCTCTCGCCAGTCAAGGTCACCACGTTCAAGTCCGTGAATTATCATTTCTGCGGTTGCAATGTTGGTTGCAACGGGAATGTTGTGAATATCGCAAAGGCGAAGCAATGCTTGTTCATCGGGCTCGTTTGGTTTAGCGGTTATCGGGTCACGGAACATTAGCAAAAGGTCGATTTCATCGCAACCGATACGGCTTGCAATCTGCTGTGAACCGCCCGAAGGACCGGGTAAAAAAGTTGTGATGTTAAGTCCTGCAGCTTCGGATACAACCTTACCGGTAGTTCCGGTTGCTACAAGATTATATTTACTCAAAATTCCGCAATAAGCAATGCAGAATTGTACCATTAGTTCTTTTTTTGAGTCATGTGCTATAAGTGCTATTGTCATTTTATTATCCCCTAATCCTTCTAAGCTTCGCAAGCGGTATGTTTTTATTCATAAGTCTTCCTGCAACACGGGTAAAGGCTTTGAATGTTTTTCCTCGTGTTTTTAGCGTGTGCTTTGTTGAAAGCAGACTGATTTCCTCGCTTTCGGGGATGATTCCCAAAAGCTGTATTGATGCGGTGTCAATAAGGTCATCAATACTTGAAAGATTGCGCTTTTTATGTTCTTTCAAATTAAAGTGGTTTATTATCAAACGGGAATTAAGTCCCAATTCCAACAGATTTTCGCTCACTGCCGAAGCATCTCTTATGCAAACAGGGTCGGAAGAAGAAACGGTTATAAACAACGCTGTTTTCGGCAAAGCAGTGTAAAGTGAAAAATCCAACCCTGCTGGGAAATCGAAAATTACTACATCATAAAGAGCGGAAACTTCATTTGCAAAAGAAGAAAATTTTTCACGGTCGATTTGGCCCACCTGTGTGGGGGCAGGAATGAGGAAAAGGTTTTCTTCTTCACAAGCATAAGCAATATCCTTAATGTTTTCGGACTCCAAAGCGTCACTAAGGTTTAAAACCGCTGTTTCTGCAATACCCAAAAGAAGGTCAAGGCAACCTAAACCCTCGTCCATATCAATGAGAAGAACACTTTGTCCTGTTCGAGCAAAAGAAAGGCTAAGTCCTACTGCTGTGCTTGATTTACCAACTCCGCCTTTTCCGGAGGTGGTAGCAAAAATTTTACCCATTTTGGCACCTCGTTTCAGTGTATAATTTTAGCATAAATGTAAAGTGTTGTCAAATGTTAATCAAGCACTATAAAGGGTTTGTCTTCACCCACAGAGCCTGAATCGGTGAAAAAGTATGAGTCGAGAATGTTTTTAACCACAGTACCTGCTGCGAAGCCCGAAGCACCGTGTTCGAGCACCACCGCAATAGCGATTTCGGGTTTGTCAAAGGGAGCGAAAGCTACGAATATACTGTGGTCCGCTTTGCCCGATACCTGAGAGGTACCTGTTTTACCACCAACACGAATGGGGTAGTTGCCGAGTGTTGCCTGACCGGTACCATCCACCGTCACAGAAAGCATACCTTCTTTAACTGCATCAAGGCTTTTTTCGGTTATAGAAATCCGATTTTTAACCTCGGCTTTAAAGGTTTTAAATGTTTCGGACATATCGTAGGAAACGACCTTGTCAATAAGTCCTGCTTTGTAGTGGGTTCCGCCGTTTGCAAGCGTTGCTGTGTAGTTTGCAAGCTGAAGCGGAGTAAATGCATTGAGCTGACCAATAGAAATTTGCAGCGTGTCACCGCCGGCTCCGTTGGATTTTGGCTCAAGTATAATTCCCGAGGCATCGTTAACCTCGACACCCGTTTTGACACCAAGACCGAACTGCTTGAAATAGTCGGTAAGTGTTATAGCACCTACACGGCGGCCGAGTTCAAAGAAGAAATAGTTACAACTTTTTGAAAGGGCGGTTGTGAGGCCAATGCTTTTGTGGAATCCCATACAGCTTGGTTGATAGTCGCTGAAAAGGGTATAGGTGTGACGGCAGTAAATGTGCTCGCCCACATCGTAAAGATTGTTATCCATAGCAGCAAGAGCCACAATAGGTTTAATGGTAGAACCGATAGGATAAACACCCTGAAAAGCACGGTCGGTAAGTGGTTTGTCGGGATTTTCGGCTAACGAATTGTAGTTTTCGCCGAGCGTTGCCGAGTCATAGGTCGGGTAATTGGCGGCGGTTAACACATCACCTGTGTTTATGTCAATAACAACTGCCGAGCCGGCTCTCGCACTTCCGCCTGTGCTTTGAAGTCCTTTGACTGTTGTAGCAAGCGAGTTTTGTGCGATGCGTTGCATATTTTTGTCAAGAGTCAGCATTATCGTTTTGCCCGCTTTTGGCTCAACCGTTACCTCTTTTGAAAGAATGTTTCCGTCTTTATCAAGACGGTAGGTGATTTCACCATCAACACCTCTTAAATATTCCTCGCCCCAAGCTTCAATTCCGCTTTTTCCGACTTTATCGTTATAGGAGTAGCCTTTTTTACGGTATTCTTCCCATTCTTCTTTGAAGATAGGACCTACCGAGCCGATAAGGTTTACGGCAAACGAAGTGTCAACATACTGTCTAAAGGGCACAACGTCCACCGTGACACCCGAAAGCAAAAAGGCGGATTCGGAGATTTTAAGCATCAATTCGGACGGAATATCCTCGGCAAAGGTGAATGGATAGGAAACCGAAAAGTCGGATATATCCATACTATATCTAACGCCTGCAACACGCCTTAAATCTTCACCGCTGTATTTCTGCAAATCATATTTTTCCACCATTTCATCAAGGCAGTTTTGCGGTGTGGCATAGTGTGCAAGCTCTAACTTTTTAAGTAGGCGGTCCTTGTCGCCGTCCTCCAAAAAGGTGTAAGGTGCTGTTTTGGAAATCGGTAATTCATCAATTCGTTCGGTGCCTTTTTCATCTAAAAGGGTTGCAAGCTTTAAAATAACGTCGTTAAGGTTGTCCTTAACGTAGGCTTTGTTGAATACTATATTGTAACCGTCACGGTTAATGGCAATTTGTCTGCCGTAACGGTCCAATATCTCGCCGCGCGGAGCCTTAAGCACCGCGGTACGCGCCGTTGTACTGCCGCGGTTAGCGGAATACTTATCGGCATTAACGATTTGGATTGAATAAATACGCGCAGTATACGCGATTATCAGTAATATCAGTAATACCGCAAGGACGGTAAGTGTGGTTTGGCGTTTTCGCGTAAACGGCATATAAATTCACCTCATTTTGCAAGAAATTTTTGTAGATAATAAAGCGGCACTGCAAACAGTGACGTGTAAACCACCGAAGGAATTGCGAAGCGCATAATGTAGCCAAAACTGGTTTCTAAACCGCCAAAAGCAAAGGATATAAGCCAACGCGCAGTAAAGTAAAATAATGCGCTAAGTAAAACCAATGCGATAGCAGAGCGGTAGTTGTTGTTAAATAAGTACCGAACAATAAGCGTTGTCGCAAGGGAGATTACAAAGAATAAAATCGTATTAAAGCCAACGGGGGTGCCTGCGGCACTGTCGGCAAAGATGCCGATAACAAGTCCCGTGAGCGCCGATGCGGTTTCACCTGCAAACATCGAAAAACAGACAAGCGCCGCTAAGGGAAGCATAGGATTTGCAGTTGCGATTTTTATGGTAAAGGAATCGTTGTACTGCAAAAGCAGAGCAAGTATAAAAATCAGAAAATTTACTGCAACATAAGAAAACTTTATTTTTGTGCTTGGCATATTACTTATCCCCCTTGCCAACGGCGATGCCGCCCTGACCTTCAAAGGAGGTAATAACCATTACGTTTCGTATCTCTTGTAT
>JAZOQF010000088.1:0-3884 GCA_045655905.1 Acutalibacteraceae bacterium
TAGTGGCAGACCCAGGCCGGTTCGGAATGGACACCCGGTGAGCAGGAGGGTATGCGTGTATATCACTGTAATTCCTGCGGCGGTGAGGTGGTTGGCGATGCCACCACAGCAGCAACAGAATGTCCATTCTGCGGAAATCCCGTTGTGATGATGGGACAGTTTACCGGTGATCTGAAGCCGGACTATGTGATTCCTTTTAAGCTGGATAAAAATGCTGCCAAGGAAGCACTAAAGAAACATTACAGAGGCAAGGTGCTGTTACCCAAAGCATTTAAAGAGCAGAATCATATCGATGAGATCAAAGGCGTATATGTGCCGTTTTGGCTTTTTGATGCTGATGCAGATGCCAATATAAGGTATAAAGCCACAAAAATACATACTTGGAGTGATTCTAACTATTATTACACAAGAACAAGTTATTTTGCCGTTCACAGAAGCGGTTCTATCGGATTTGAAAGAGTGCCTGTTGACGGTTCTACGAAAATGGCAGATGACCTTATGGAGTCCATAGAACCATACGACTTTGCTGATGCTGTTGACTTTAAAACGGCTTATTTGTCAGGTTATTTGGCTGATAAATATGATGTTGATGCAGATAACAGTATTTCACGTGCAAATCAACGAATTAAGAACAGTACGGAGCAAGCTTTTGCTGAAACTGTTAATGGGTACAGCAGTGTTGTTCCTGAAAGTTCAACAATAAAACTTTCGAGCGGTAAGGCAAGATACGCTTTATATCCTGTGTGGCTTCTTAATACAAATTGGAAGGGGCAAAAATACGTTTTTGCCATGAATGGCCAGACCGGTAAATTTGTGGGTAATTTACCACTCGATAAAGCAGCATATAAAAAATGGTTATTTGGACTTGCGGGAGCGATTTCCGCTGCTGCGTTTGCTTTGTCGTTTTTACTGTGGTACATATTCTAAGGGGGTGCTGTTTTATGAAAAATAAAATTCTGTTTATGTTATTTTTTGTGCTTATTTTTACAGCGTCTTCTTTGGCATATGTGTCGGCTGCGAATAACGCAAGAATTGTTGATAATGCTGATTTATTAACCGATTCACAAGAGGCGGAACTTTTATCATACATAGATAAAGTCAGCGAGGATAAAAATTTCGATTTGGTTTTTGTTACGGTCGATTCTCTTGGTGATAAAACAGCTTTTGAGTATGCTGATGACTTTTTTGACTACAACGGATACGGATTCGGCAGTGAGTATGACGGTGCACTTTTCCTTGTCTCGATGGAGGATAGGGATTGGGCTGTTTCTACTTGCGGAGAAGGAAACAGTATTTTTGACGATGGTGTTTTGGATTCTATTGAATATAACTGTGTTGATTATTTATCTACAGGGGATTATTACAACGCATGTTTTGAATTTATTAGTATTTCCGAAGAAGCAATTCATGATTATAATACTTTTCCTTTATTTTCACGTTTAGTCATTTCTTTGATTATCGGATTTGTAATTGCTTTTATTACTGTCAGTATCATGAAAGGTCAGTTAAAAAGTGTCAGAAGGCAAAATGCTGCAAGTGTTTATACAAAAGCCGGCAGTATGAATGTGACTTTGAGCAACGATGTTTTCTTATACAGTCATGTATCTAAGAGAGCAAAGCCAAAAAATAATGGCAGCGGTGGTTCTCGTACATCTTCCTCCGGTCGTTCTCATGGTGGAAGAAGCGGTAAATTTTAATTTATACACGACAGTGTACTTTTGGCATTCATAAATTTTCGGCCTTTTTTCAGGAATTCGGCAGAAAATTTGAATGGAAAGTTAGTATTTTCGGTGCTTTTTTGGAATTTGGGCAGAATTTTTACTGATAAAAATAGGTTGTAATGAGTCCAAGACTTCTTAAAAGTCAAATTTTCGGTGGTTTTCTCGAATTTGGGCAGAAAATCCCAACTATGCTTAAAAATTTTCGGTCTTTTTTTAGGAATTCGGCAGAAAATTTATGAAAATCAAAAAGTTCCAAGATTCACAGGTAATATGAGTCTTGGAACTTTTTTACAGCTCTTTTATTGTATATAGATTACTTTTTATAGATATAGTTGAATCTATCGTTTGGTGCCACATCGCCTTTGTCAATAAATTCCATTATATTGCCGTCATTAACAGAGTTATCTGCCCATTTGAAATGGAATTCATCTTTTATGTTCAAAAGGGATTTAGATACCTTTATTTGCATAATTTTACTGTTT
Organism: Acutalibacteraceae bacterium; assembly: GCA_045655905.1. Taxonomy (GTDB): domain Bacteria; phylum Bacillota; class Clostridia; order Oscillospirales; family Acutalibacteraceae; genus UBA737. The sequence goes on from JAZOQF010000088.1 coordinate 2,204, forward strand.
ACGCTAAACTCGGCGTCACCAACCTTTTCCGTAGCCCAGGTGCCGTCTGCAAATCTTTCTATTGATGCTGCGTTACCGTTTTGATATCTGTTTATTATGTAATTATAGCCGTACCAACCATTGTCATATTTGCAGTCGCTGTTGATATAAAGATTCATCCAGTTTGTGCTTTCAGGCTTTGTTATATCGTTTGCACATTCTGCGTAGAAATAAAGGAATTCTTCGTCTGAAGAAACTTTCATTTTAACAAAGTCATTTCTGCCTGTGTCGTTAGTGTAGTGGAATTCTCCTACATAGGAAACTGCGTCACGTTTAACTGTATCGCCTTTATAATCTAAATAGTCGGGACCTACGTCTTCCCATTGGCAAGGACAACCGTTAATGTCAATTGTCTTTTGACCTATAGCAGAAGGAACGGGACGTGTGCCTTTGTATTGTCTGATATTTGACACCATTTGATAATAATAGTTATCGTTGTAAAGTCCTTTGACAGGCTCTATATCACGTGAATACTCACCATTTAAACAGTCAACGAAATAATTGCGTTTTAATGGGTCTGCCGGGTCTACGATATATGTGTTGGCAATAGTTTGTCCTCTTGCGGGATTTACACCACCGGGGAGATAGTTATCCCAACGACCTGCCCACCATTCATTCCATCCTGTAATCATAACAATAGGGGGGTCTATCTCTTTTGCCAGATCAAATTGCTCTTGGAAAGCATATCCGTGAGGTGAGGTATCATCAACCAATGAGAAACCGTAATCTCTTTCTTTCTTATTGGGAGGTTGTTTACCGTTATGGTAGCTGCGTCCTGCGTTCGTTCCGTAGCTGCCGTTTACCCAGAAACCGCACATTACTATCATTTGCTCAACATCGCCTTCGTTTGACTTACCGGGCTTTTGAGGATACATATCTGCCCATGCCCAGGCGCCTTTTCCGTCCGTGTCGGAATACCACGCGTCGTTTGTATTTGCCCAACATTTACGGAATGTAAATTGCTCTTTTATTTCTTGAGGCAATGCATCTACAAGACCTTTGGGTCCTAAAAATAATGGTTTATTTTCCCATTCAAGCCATAAATCTTTATATTGCTCATTTGTGAAGAATTGCTCATACAATCCTACAAATGATTTTGCGGCGTTGTCTACGCTGTCGCCGGCATTAAACATGATTTCGGGTGTTTTATATCCTTCATTGCGAACTTCTATCCATACTTTTAATATAACTGTTAATATTTCGGGATAAATAATACCGTTAGTTACATCAAAGAATATAAAATCAATACCGGCGTTTGCAAGTTGATAAATATGCTTGCGGATAACCCATTCGTCATCTGAACGATAGTATCCGAAATAGGGCTCTGCCCAATAATGTGCAAAACCGAGTCTGCCTTGTTGCATAACTTTCTCAAATTCTTCAATGCCGCCCATGGCATAAGCTAAACTGTGGTCCATAAGCTCGCCTTTGCCTCTATGCCACATAAAGTAGAAAATACCTACTTTGCGGTCTTTTTTGTTAACTTCAACATTTAAGGGGAGCTGTCTGTTTAAATCATCTGATGCTGCCCAAGTATCTTGACGTAAATCAATAAAATCTTTGCTCATAGTAGTCTCCTATCAATTTTTTTAACTGGTATTATTTTAACATATTTTATGTATTTTTCAAGTTTAAGTATTAA
>JAZOQF010000089.1:0-7221 GCA_045655905.1 Acutalibacteraceae bacterium
GAGTGCATTATCTGACGGATTTAAAGTAAATAACACCGTTTTCGGCAAGCCGTATTCACAAGTATCCAAGGCATCCAAAAAATTGTTAAGTGAACGAACGTCCACACTGTTACCAATACCTGCAAATCCACCTGCAGGACCTACTTTATTTCTAAGCTTTGTACTGGTATAGCGCTCAGCCCCGATATGTAATTGCATAACAAAATCACGCTTAGAGTATTCTTTGCCCATAAAAAGCAATAGGTGTTCTAACAATTTCGCTTTGTTTTTCGCATCAATGTCATCATTTAACAAAGATAAAAATCTATCTTCGTCACATTCGTCATCCTTAGAAAAAACAAAACCGTTATCTAAAGCGTGGTCAGAGAAAACACCTCCACATTTTTTGAAATCATCAAGCCTTTTGTTAACAGCGGTTTTATAGGAGTTCAAATCTGCAATTCGTATGCCAGTTATCACCTCAAGTTTTTTGATAAAATCTAAGGTTGGACATACTATATCATCGCCACGAATCGAGGGTGAAAACTGTGAATTGTTTTCGAAAAAACTAATATCATCTATTATCGATGCGCATGGACAAGCACTTTCAACATTGAAATTTTTTAATAACGTTTCAGGCGTAACTATATTTTCAGAAAGAAATTTATTACAACTGTTATATATTTCTAATGCGTTTTCTTCATTTGGAACGTGATGTATATTAAAAACTGTACTTAGTTCCATCAAAGACCAATGGTATAATGGGTTTCCTATAAGTTTTGGTATTGTTTCACACCATTTAATGAATTTTTCTTCTTTTGAAACTTTTCCGGTTATGTAATCTTCACTCACACCACACATACGCATTGCACGATGCTTATAAGGGTCCGGTTTTATCCATAAATCATAAACATCTGTAAAACGCTCATTGTTTTTAATTTCAACCAATGATAGATGATTATGATAATCGATAATCGGTAAATCCTTTGCAAAATTATATATCTTTTGCGCCGAGTTTCCGGGAATAAGAAAATTATTGTCTAACATATACTTAAACTCCGTTTTTAATTCATAGTATTGACATTGTAACACTTACATTTTATAATAGAAATCGATTAAATAATATGCGCAATACGACAAAACTATATGGTATTCGCTCGAAATGGTGAAAAATATGGAAGACATTAGATTTGACTGGAGTTTGGAATTTAATATAAACAAACTCGGTTATGTTAATTTACTTAGAAATAAAAACTTCACTTATGAATGGAAAAACGGAAAAGACTTTTATTCGTTGATTTATGTAGAGAACGGTGAATTGGAATATTATCTATATAACACCAAAGAAAAACTAAAAATCGAAAAAGGAACCTTACTCTTCATTCCAAAACACTTTCCTTACAAAACGAAATATCTAAAAAACTCAACCAAAATTCAAATTATAATTTTTGACTTTTCTGGCAACAGTATTCCCTTCCAAACACAAAAACCATTTTCAAAGTATTTACCTGAAGTCGGTGAAACATTTTCTTTTCTAAAGAATCATAACGCTAATAATATTCTTCTTTTACATTCGAAACTATACGAACTTTTTTATTATATACAAAACGAAGACCTTGGCGTAACAAAAAAATACAAAAAAATCTTGCCGGCAATAAGCCAAATTGAAAAAAACTATTTTGAAAATTGCAAGATTTCCTATTATGCTGAAATGTGTGATATGAGCGAGTCTAACTTTAGAAAATTATTTAAGGAATATAAAAAAGTATCCCCCATTGAATACAGAAATATAATCCGTTGCAGAGAGGTTAAAAAAATGCTCGATAGCGGTGAATTTACCGTTAGCGGAGCCGCATATCTTGTAGGATTTAATAATATGTCCTTCTTTTATAAGGTATATAATAAATATAATAAGCGCTTCAAAAAATAAGCCATAAAAAATACCAAATGCAAACCCATTTGGGATTTTTGGCACCCGTAGTAGGAATCGAACCTGCATCTAAGTCTTAGGAGGACCTTATTCTATCCGTTGAACTATACGGGCATAATATTTAAGGCTGACAGAACTTTCTGTCAGCCTTTGTATTTTACACCGAAACCAATTTTTTGTCAACTAAAACATAGACATTTGATTCGTGTCGGGAAGGTCATTTAAAGCACCAATATCAGCAAGATTTTGAATAATGGTTTTTGAAACTCCCGCCTCAATTTGCAAATCCTCTTTTGAAACATAATTGCCCTTTTGAGCCGCCTCGTAAATTGAGTATGCCGCCTTTTCGCCAACTCCATCCAAAGCACCGAACGGCAGACGCATTTTACCGTCTTCGGGAATATATTTCATAGCGTGAGATTTGTTTATATCAATAGGCAGAATTTCAATTCCACGAGCCATAATCTCATTGAAAATCAGCATATTTTCATATACCGCTAATTCTTTGTTGCTCGCCTCTTTACCCTTTGCCTTGATATCGTTTATATACCTTTGTACCGCTTGGCGTCCGCCTAATATAGTAGGAACATCAACATCTTCAGGACGTGCGGTGAAATAAGCACAGTAAAACTCGAGTGGTTTGTAAACCTTATACCAAGCAACACGGATAGCTGCCGTAACATACGCTGCAGCGTGGGCTTTCGGGAACATATACTTAATTTTATAGCAACTGCCGATATACCACTCAGGCACACCAACCTTACGCATATCGTCCTCCATAGCCTCCCAGTCTTCCTTGGAAACCTTACCCTTAGCCACAAGACCTTTACGAACGGTTTCTGTAATCTTAAATGCTCTTCCCTCATCCATACCCTGATGTATGAGGTAAACCATTATGTTATCACGAGTACCAATAACCTCTGAAATGGTACAAGTACCATTATCGATTAAGTCCTTAGCGTTACCAAGATAAACGTCGGTACCGTGTGATAGACCTGAAATCTGTAAAAGGTCTGAGAAGTTTTTAGGTTTACAGTCAGCAAGCATTCCTCTAACGAAAGCAGTACCAAACTCAGGGATGCAATAAGTACCCGTTGTTGAATCGATTTCCTCGGGAGTAACGCCCAAAGCCTCGGTAGAGGTAAACAAACTATACACATTGGGGTCGCTCATCGAAACCTTGTTTACAGGAATACCCGAATACTCCTCCAAATACTTATATGTGGTAGGAATAACGTGACCAAGTTCGTCAAGCTTTAGAATTGTATCATGTATAGAATGGAAATCGAAATGTGTAGTTACAACATCGGAATTTACATCATCTGCAGGGTGCTGAACAGGACAGAAATCGTAAATTTCTTTATCTCTCGGCACTACTATCATACCTGCAGGATGCTGACCTGTAGTAGTTTTAATTTTCGCATTTTCAACCATTGCCGCCAATCGATTGAGTTCGGCATTACTGAGCACTATACCCTTTTTCTCAGCGTAGGCTTTAGCAAAACCAAAAGACGTCTGTTTGGCAATAGTAGAAATTGTACCTGCCTTGAAAACGTTTTCGCTACCGAAAAGACTCTCGGTGTATTTCTGTACCTGTGTCTGGAATTCGTTAGAGAAGTTAAGGTCAATATCAGGTACCTTGTCACCCTTAAATCCCAAGAAGGTTTCGAACGGTATATCGTGTCCGTCGCGGTCAAGCATTTCACCGCAAACAGGACATTTCTTTTCAGGAAGGTCAAAGCCCGAACCTACCGAGCCATCGGTAAAAAACTCACTATAACAGCATTTAGGACATACATAATGCGGCGCCAAGGGGTTAACCTCAGAAATCCCCGCCATGGTAGCTACGAATGATGAGCCTACCGAACCTCGGGAGCCTACTAAATATCCGTTTTCTTCACTGTAAGCCACTAACTTTTGGGCAGAAATGTACATTATGGAGAATCCGTTATTGATAATGGAGTTTAATTCTTTTTCCAAACGTTTTTCAACAATTTCGGGCACATTTTCGCCGTAACGCTTATGAGCATTATCCCAACAAATTGTTCGCAAAAGTTCATCCGAACCTTCAATTACAGGGGGATAGTTTCCGTCAGGCACAGGGATAACATCCCCATCTACCATATTGGCAATTTTATTTGGATTATCAATTACAAATTCCTTTGCACGCTCGCCAAAATATGAGAAATCTTCCAACATCTCTTTTGTAGTTTTAAGATACAAGGGCGCTTGGAAATCAAATTCATCCGCCTCATAGCCTGTACCAGCCATAAGTATTTTACGAATTATTTCATCCTGTTTTTTAAGGAAATGCACGTCACCTGTAGCAACAACGGGTTTGCCGAGTTCATCGGCTATTTCTACTACCTTGCGGTTAAAGTCCTTAATCACATCTAAGGTTTTAACCTTGCGGAACTTATTCGGTATAATTTCGCCTGTCTTTTTATCAGTTTTATCGGGTGCTGATGACTCCCTCACCATAAACTGATTATTGCCAAGGGGCTGAATTTCCAAATAATCGTAAAACGATGCAATTTTCAAAAGTTCATCGTGAGGTTTGTCGTCAATAATCGCTTGATAGAGGTCGCCTGCCTCACAAGCAGAGCCAATAATCAAGCCCTCACGCAATTTTTCAAGTTTAGAACGAAGCGTTAAAGGACGTCCTTTAAAATCTTTCAAATGCGCTTCGGAAATCAGTTTATAAAGATTTTTAAGTCCCACAAGATTTTTAACAAGTATTATCTGATGATACCTTTTAATCTGCTTTGGAGTAAGTTTTGATATATCTTCATTGATATCATCAACAAAATACGCCTCAACACCATAGATTACCTTAAAATCTCCGCCTTTTTTGCGAATGCCCTTAACAGCACCTGCGGCAGCTGGATAAGCCTGTACTACACCGTGGTCGGTAATAGCAACAGCCTTGTGTCCCCAAGTAAAAGCTTGGTTAACAATATCCTCAGCCGAGGTTACAGCATCCTTCGATGACATATTTGTGTGACAGTGAAGTTCAACCCTCTTGTCACCCTCATAATCATCAGTTTCGGTATATTTTTGAAGCAAAGCCATAGCCTGTGGCTTAACCCTGAAATCCTTCTTATAATCGTTATACTCATAAGAGCCGTTAACAAGTACAAAGGCACCATTTTTAATAGGTGCTATATCCCCCATACGCTTAGGGTCAACAAACATATCTACAACAAGCGAATTTGTATAGTCACTAAAGGAAAAGCTCACAATGTTAATCGGACCTTTTTTACCCTTGATTTCTCTTGTTTCAAGACCGAAAACCTCGCCCCAACAACAAATCTCGGTGTCATCTCCCGTAACTTGTATCATCGGCTTAGTATTGCTGTCGATTCTTCTGCCGTAGAAAAGTTTTGGATTATCGAGATAAACTACTCCATTCTGAGGTTTTTCATCTCTTTTCTCAAATGAGATTTTAGTTTCAGTTTTAGTCTGTTCTTTTTTGGGAGCAGAATTAACTATAGGTTTCGGTGACTCTGACGGTGGTAAAACAAGTTCCTTATCCTCAAGTTGTCCATCAAAACTTATATGTATATCTTTGAGAAACAATTCCTTAACACGAGCTGTAAAAAGTTTTTCAAAGCCACAATCCTCAAGCTTTTTATAGCCACCGTATTTTAGAACAACTTTCACATTATCGCCGCTTAATTCATACTCGGCGCCATTCAAATATCCGTTAATAAGTGCGTTTTTATATTTTATTTCTTCCGAAATATCACTACAAGACTCGACACAAAAAGCATCCTCGCCAAAAGCAAAACCAACCCTACAGTTTGTTAACTGTAAGGCATTTTTTATGCAATTATTAACCTCTCTCCTGATACTAAGAGAAACATATTCGTTACTGCTTAAAGTAACATCCATGCTTCTATCTTGAATATCTAAATTGCATTTTTCAACAGTACAATTATTTATAAGTTTCGCAGCGGATTCTTCGGGAAAACTACCGAAAATCTCGCTGTAAAGCGGTTTTGCCATTCCTTTTACAACTCCATTTACATCTTTTCTATTTCTTCACACAAAGCGTTCAAAAGTTCTTCTTCTTTTAATTTTCTGACAATTTGTCCTTTTTTAAAAAGTACACCACATCCGTCGCCACCGGCAATACCAATATCTGCCGCAGATGCTTCACCGGGTCCGTTTACAACACATCCCATAATAGCAACGGTAATGTCCTTTTTTACATCAGCAAGGCGCTTTTCTGCCTCTTTTGCAATGCCGATTAAATCTATCTTTGTTCTTCCGCAAGTAGGACACGAAACAAGGGAAATTCCGCCTTTTCTTAAGTCGATGGCTTTAAGCAGTTTGATACCTGCCTCAACCTCTTTTACAGGGTCATCTGTCAAGGAAATTCGAATGGTGTCACCAATTCCTCTAAGGAGTAGTCCGCCAATTCCTGCAGCAGATTTGATAACACCCATATTTTCTGTTCCTGCCTCTGTCACGCCTAAATGAAGCGGATAACTGCATTTTTCTGCTGCCAACTCATAAGCCTTATACATAATATTGGTATCGGAAGATTTTAGCGACAGCACAATATCATTAAAATCAAATTTTTCAAGCAAGGATATATGATAAAGTCCGCTTTCTACCAAAGCTTCAGGTGTGACACCGCCGTGCTTTGCTAAAATACTCTTTTCTAAAGAACCAGAGTTCACACCAATTCTAATTGGAACACCTGCATTTCTGCAAGCGTTTGCAACAAGTCGCACCTTTTCATCGTCACCGATATTCCCGGGGTTAATTCTAACCTTATCTACACCTGCAGCTACGCTGTCAAGCGCTAAACGGTAATCAAAATGAATATCTGCAACCAACGGAATAGTAATATTTTTCTTTAATGCCTCAACTGTTTTTAGCGCCTCTTTATCGGGAACGGTAACACGAACAATATCACAACCTGCACTCTCTAAACGGCGAGCCTGTGTAACGTTACCCTCTATATCATGAACAGGTACTGACAGCATTGACTGAACGGAAATATCACTACCTCCGCCAATATATAAATTCCCTGCTTTTACCTTTCGAGTTTCCTTATTTGTAAACATTCCTATCACCTAAAAAATCAAGCTTAAAATATCCTTTGCAGCAACAAGTATCATAAACCCAAGTAAAACAATAAATCCTATCGTATGAACTACCGACTCATATTTTTGAGGAACAGGTTTTCTAAATATCATTTCATACAGTATAAACATAAGTCTGCCACCGTCGAGCGCCGGAATGGGAAATAGGTTGAATATTCCCAAATTTATGGTTATCAGCGCCATTATAGGCAAAAT
>JAZOQF010000090.1:0-3271 GCA_045655905.1 Acutalibacteraceae bacterium
AAAGACTCATCTACACAAAGGTCATCAATATATAATGTTTTTATGTCGGTCATTACGGAATTATTTATATGTTGTTGGAAAATGCAAAAACAGTAACCCAAAACCTCATCATTTTCATCCACAGAAACTAAAATCGGACGCTTTTCATCTTTTAAAATAAGTTTCAGTTCATCGGCGGAGTATTTTGTGCCGATTTTGAATATATCAGGTCTTCCGTTATGGTGGACAAGGCAAACCTGTTCCAACAAATCTTCGATTTTTGGTATATCTTTTTCTTTCGCCAATCTTATCATTTCGTTTTCTTCTTCCACAAATATTTAATACCGCTCTTAGCGCCAAAAACAATACCGTAAAACACTAAGTAGCAACCTAATTCAAGCCAGATATTTATCGAGTGAAATACCTTTAGCATCATAAAATCCGTGACAGCAAATACCAATGCAATTGAAATAATATCAACAACGACGTTGATGACCTTTACTTTCATAACAATACGCCTCCGTATGTGAATAATTATAACACCGAAAACGCTCAAACACAACCCTTGCATTTTTATTTTGTCTTATCCACAAAAAACAACGGAAAAATCATTTTCAAGGGATATTTTGATTGACATAAACCGCAAAACATAATATTATTATATATGTATCATTTTCGAAAGGATAACATTATGAATAATAGTGGAATTTCCAGTTCCGTAATCAAGCGTCTGCCACGTTACTATCGCTTTTTGGGCGAATTAAAGGCGCAGGGTATGACAAGAATTTCATCGAGAGAATTGTCCGAAAGAATGGGTCTTACTGCCAGTCAGATAAGACAAGACCTTAACTGCTTTGGCGGTTTTGGTCAGCAAGGTTACGGTTACAATATTGAACTTTTACAGCAAGAAATTGCTAAAATCTTAGGCCTCGATGTTCCTAAAACCGCCGTTTTAATCGGTATGGGTAATATGGGCAAAGCCGTAACACTACATATGAATTTTGACAACAAAGGTTTTAGAATTATCGGACTGTTTGACAGCAAGGAATCACTTGTTGGCCAAATGGTTAAAAATCTCCCCATTAGAAGCATTAGTGACTTGGATGAATTTTGCCGTGAAAACCGCCCAGAAATTGCCATCCTTTGCATTCCCAAGGAAGCTGCTAAGGACATCGCCGCACAGCTTGTGAATTTGGGTGTGAAAGGTTTTTGGAATTTCAGTCACTATGATTTAGCACTTGAATACAAAGATATTATAGTGGAAAACGTTCACCTGAGTGACAGTTTAATGACACTTTCTTATATGATGACTAATGATTAAATAATATTTTGGAGGCTTTTTATGAAAGAACCCGAACTTCTACAACAGCTAAAAAAAATACAGGTCGATATGCTTAAAACTTTTATCGAAGTTTGTGACAAACTTCATTTGAGATATTATCTGGCATACGGCACCCTTATCGGAGCTATCCGTCACAAAGGTTTTATCCCTTGGGATGATGATATTGATATCGTTATGCCGAGGAAAGACTACGAGAAATTTTTAAAATCGGGGCAGGAACTTCTGCCGAAGCACCTGTTTTTACAGCATATCGGCTCTGAACCCAATTTTCTTATGCCTTTTGCTAAAATCAGAAACAGCAATACAACCTTTATGCAAAAATCAGACCGTAAATTCAAGATAAATCACGGCGTCTTTTTGGATATAATTCCCCTTGATTTTTATCCCGATGACGAAAGAATCTTGCAAAAGATATTAACAAAAAAGAAAAAGTATGATTTTAGAATTCACAGTTGCCTTGATTATGGAACAACCAAGAATATCAAAACCAAAATTAAAATAGCCTTATATAAACTAAAATATCCATCATTAAAAACTGTCGTAAGAAAAACAGTTGATTTATATAAATCAATTCCCGAAAGTAAAACATTCGCTGTTTATTGTTTCTCTGACACTCAGCTCGCCAATGCGCCTATAGAATGGTTTGGAGAAGGAGTTGAAATGGATTTTGAGGATATAAAAGCTGTGGTTCCAAAGGAATACCATAAATGGAACACTCAAATATATGGCGATTATATGCAATTGCCTCCCCCTGAGGAGCGAATACCTCTTCATTCCACAGAAATAATCGATTTAACAAAATCGTATAAATCATATATTTAATCATATGTACAACGAGTTAAGCCAAAATGCAAAACCGCCTGTGGGGTACAGGTAACTCATATCAACACTCCGCGAAAGTAAAACATCATTTAATTTTGTGACACTTTCTTATCTGATGACTAACAATTAAAAAAGAGCTCGATTTAATCGGGCTCTTTTTCTTATTATTTTATAAGAATAAACATTGGCTCGCAGTAACCGAGTTCATAAGGCAAGGTTACGGTGTTTCCGTTTGTTTGATAGTCTGCCGATTTCCAAACGCCGTCACTTTGCAAAATACAAATTTCAAAAAAGTCTTTAATCGTTTTTGGAATGTGAAGGGAAATTTCCTCCAACTTGTCAGGGCACATATTTATTAGGGTGAGCATTCTCTTGAAATCGGTTTTATCCCGTGCCTCATTTTCTATAACATAAACATCTGCCGCTTTTTCAACAAAGCAAAAATCATCATGCAAACGGCTTATGAGATTTTGGAAGAGGGTCTTTCTGCGGCGGTTAAATAAAGCCTTTGAGCCATTTCCTTTAACTGTCATTCCCATAACAATTACCTTGCCGCCAAGCGAGTTTTCAAAATAGGTCATACCATCCGAAATAAATTTCTGATCGCCCGTATAAAGCTTTGTGACACTTACGGTTTTGTCGCTCGTTTTACTCAGTTCTCGTGCGATACCGTTGCCCGTTGTGGAATACCCCCACGCCGAGAACATATCTTTTCCGATAAGCTCCCCTTTGAACTCATCGCATATATCTTCTGTGGCACCCAAATCGAGTATGAGATTATCTTTTTTAGAAAGATCTTCTCCTACAGATACACCGATAAACTCGTTGTATCCTCTCTCGTTCAGGATTTTAGCAGCGTCGCCATCAAGGAACACAACTTTTGAAAGCGCGGCTTTAATTTCGCTGTCCAAGCAATATTTCGCATCGGTTTCGTCCAAGAAGACAACTTGGGATTCGGTAGTAACATACGGAATCCCAAATCTTCCCAAAGCCTCGGTCCATAAAGGCTTGCCCCATTTGTTCTCAAACACGCTCCAAAACGGGTCATAATGAAGTTCCACACCCATAAGGCGCGAATTTTTAGCCTTTTTGTAAACCTCATCAAAGCGCTTTCGATTTCTTTTGTAG
>JAZOQF010000091.1:0-4954 GCA_045655905.1 Acutalibacteraceae bacterium
TGCAAGGTGTTGAATTAATATGTTCTATTCCCTTGCCTATCCTACCTTTAAACTCTCCCAACACTTTGTTGCAAGGGTCGTTCACGTCATCGAAATTGCCAATATTCCATCTTAAAAACGCAAAACAGAAAAAATAAATTATAACTGCTGAGAATATTAAAAATAACACCAAAAACAAAATCAAAGCCCACATATCAGACACTCCTCTATTAACATTGTATCACAAAACATACTAATATTGCAAATTTAAAAAAATACTTGCTTTTTTTATTATAATGTGTTATACTAACTACAGTTCGAAGAAAGGTGAGTGGTGATGAGCCACTCACTTTTGTTTTGGTTAGGAGTTGAATAAATGGCAAGCGCAGCAGAAAGGGTTTATTCCTTGATTGAAGAAACCGTTAAAGAACAGGGTGTGACACTCTGGGATGTCCGCTTTTTAAAGGAGGGCGCCAATTGGTATTTAAGGGTTTTTATTGACAGCGAAAACGGAATTGGCATTGATGAATGCACCAACGTTTCCCACGCTATCGACCCGATTATCGACGAGGCTGACCCTATTGACAAGTCTTATTACTTAGAGGTTTGTTCCCCCGGTATTGAGCGTGAGCTCACAAGGGATTGGCACTTCGAGTGGGCAAAAGATAAAAAAGTAACTTTACGTCTTTACAAAGCGGTAGACGGTAAAAAAGAATTTAAGGGTATTCTCGCAGATGTGGGTGACAATTTGACCCTTACCACAGAAAACGAAAATGTAAGTTTTTCTAAAGAGGCTGTATCCAAAGCTTATTTAGATGACTTTAATGATTAAATAGTATATTTTGTTTGGAGGAATTCACAAAAATGGCAAGAGCAAAAAAAGTCACAAAAAAGGAAAATGATTATTCAGAGTTTTTCGAAGCTCTAAAACTTATGGAACAGGAAAAAGGCATTCCTCAGCAGTTTATTGCTGAAAAAATTGCCGACGCTATCGTAGTAGCAGCAAGAAAAGATTTCGGCGGCAACGAGATTGTTTCGTGCATTATCGACCCCGAGAACAAAATTTTCTCAGTTACTGCACGCAAGACCATTGTTGATGAGGTATTAGACCCTTACACCGAGATTTCTAAAGAAGCAGCCTCCGAGATTGATGCCGCTTCTCTCGAAAACGGTTTTATCGACATTGTTTTAGACCCCAGAAAGTTCGGCCGTGTTGTAGCTCAAAATTCTAAGAACAACTTCCGTCAAGGAGTTCGTGAGGCTGAAAGAGGTCAGACCTTGGCAGAGTTCCAAAGTCACAATAGAGAATTGCTTACAGCCTATGTTGAGAAAATCGACCCCAAGACAGGCAACGCAATTTTAACCATTTCGGGCAAGGAAGCAACCCTCCCGAAAATCGAACAGGTTCCCGATGAGGTTATCAACGAGGGCGACCACATTAAGGTTTACGTTGTAGATGTTAAGGAGACCGACCGTGGAGCCAGAGTTATGCTTTCTCGTACACATCCGGGACTTGTTAAGCGCTTATTTGAAACCGAAGTTCCCGAGATTTTTGATGGTACTATCGAAATCAAGGCTATTTCCCGTCAAGCAGGCTCAAGAACTAAACTTGCAGTTTGGTGCAAGGACCCCGAAATTGATGCTATCGGTGCTTGTATCGGACCCAAGGGCGCTCGTGTTAACACCATCGTTGAAGAATTAAAGGGCGAAAAAATTGACATTGTTAAATACAGTGACAACCCCGCTGAATTTATAGCTGAAGCTCTATCCCCTGCTAAAGTTGCTTCGGTTGAGATAATGAGCGAAGAACCTAAGGTGTGCAAAGCAAGTGTTCCCGAAGCTCAACTTTCGTTGGCTATCGGCAACAAGGGACAAAACGTTCGTCTTGCTGCAAAGCTTACCGGTTGGAAGATTGACATTCACCCCGAAAGCGGATTTTTCGGCGAATAAAATATTAAAAATCAGGTGCTGTTATGACAACTAAAAAAATACCTATGCGAATGTGTATAGGCTGTAAAGAGATGAAACCTAAAAGAGAACTCGTAAGGGTGGTTAAAACTCCTGAGGGCGAAATTAAATTAGACCTCACAGGAAAACTCAACGGCAGAGGCGCATATATTTGCCGTGACGCTGAGTGCTTTAAGAAAATTCAAAAGCATAACGCTCTTGCCCATACCTTCTCAATGAAAATTGAGCCTTCCGTTTACGAAAGTCTCGAACAGGAGCTTCAAAAAAGTGAAAGCTAAAATGCTGACTCTATTAGGCTTTGCCGCAAAATCAGGTAATTTGAGTTACGGTTTCAGCGCCGCCAAAGAAGCGCTGAATCGTAAAAAAGCAAAGCTTATACTGATTTCTTCGGACATTTCCGAAAAATCAAAAAAAGAAATCATCTTTATAGCAAACCAATCTAACATCAGCTTTTTAACACTTGCCGATACGGATATTTTCGAGTTGTCAAATGCAGTCGGACATAAATGCGGTATTATTTCCGTTAATGAGAATGGCTTTGCAAAAGCCATAAAGGAGGAAATTCTTAATGACCAATAAATATAAATTAAGTGATTTAGCTAAGGATTTCGGTCTTAAATCAAAAGACCTTACTGAAGTTATCTTGAGCCTTACAGGTGAAGAAAAGAAATCGGGCGCTACACTTAACGAAACCGAGATTGCCTTGGTTTTTAATAAACTTACCTTAGATAATCAGGTTAAGAACTTTAACGAGTACTTTGCTACAGGCAACGCTGCCCGCGAAAAAGCAAAGGAAGACAGAGAACGTGAAAAGAACAAAAAATTAGCCGAGCAAATGGCTATTTTGGAGCAGTTAAAGGCAGCTGCTGCTGCACAAAACGGCGAAACCAAAAAGGCTGAAGAAAAGCCCGAAAAGAAAGCCGAGCCCAAAAAGGCTGAAGTTAAGAAAGAAGAGCCTAAGAAAGAGGAGAAAAAAGAAACTCCTAAGGCAGAGCCTAAAAAGGATGCTCCTAAGAAAGAAGCTAAAAAAGAGGAGAAAAAGGCAGAGGCTCCAAAAGAGCACAAGCCATCAGACCCAAATCCTTTCGTTTCTAAGAAAAAGGATAAAGTACCCGGTGCTACTCCTAACAGAGGTCCTGCAGAAATCCGTCACATCGACACTCGTACCTCTAACATCAACATTGATAAATACAATGAAAAATACGAGTCTATTGCTCCTGCAAACGCAATGAAGGACAATTACTCCAAAAAGCAAAAGCTTCGTCAGAAGTCTCAGGATTATCGTCGTCCTCAAGGTGCAAAGCGTGAGACCGAGGCTGACAAGATGAGAAGAATTCAGCTTGAGCGCATAAAGAAAACTCCTATCACCGTAACCGTTGGCGAGGAAATCACAGTTGGCGAATTAGCTGCCGCTATGAAGAAAACTGCTGCCGAGGTTATCAAGGAGCTTATGAAACTCGGTATGATGACTAACGTTAATCAGGTTATCGATTATGATACTGCTGAAATCGTTGTTACCGAGATGGGCGCTAAAATCGAAAAAGCTGTTGTTGTTACCATTGAAGAACAGATTATGGATATCACCGAGGACAGCGATGAAAACCTCAAGCACAGAGACCCTGTTGTAGTTGTTATGGGTCACGTTGACCATGGTAAAACATCATTGCTTGACGCTATCCGTGACACTGCAGTTACCGATACAGAGGCAGGCGGTATTACACAGCACATCGGTGCTTACAGAGTAAACTGCCAAGGAAACGACATTACTTTCCTTGATACACCCGGACACGCTGCATTTACCTCTATGCGTCAAAGAGGCGCAATGGCTACAGATATTGCAGTACTTGTAGTTGCTGCTGACGACGGTATTATGCCACAGACCATTGAGGCTATAAACCACGCTAAGGCTGCTAAGGTGCAAATCATTGTAGCAATTAACAAAATGGATAAGCCCGAGGCTAATCCTGACAGAATTATGCAACAGTTAACCGAGCACGAATTAGTACCCGAAGAATGGGGCGGCGATATTATCTGCGTTCCCGTTTCTGCTAAAACTCATGACGGTATTGATAATTTGCTTCAGAACATTCTGCTCGTTGCAGAAATGATGGAACTTAAAGCTAACCCCGACAGAAAGGCACACGGTATTGTTATCGAGGCCCGTCTTGATAAGGGTAGAGGTCCTGTGGCTTCCTTACTTGTTCAAAACGGAACACTTAAATCAGGTGATATTATCGTTGCAGGCACATCTGTTGGTAGAGTTCGTGTTATGACCAACGAAAACGGTATTGTTCTTAAAGAAGCAGGCCCCTCTGTTCCTGTTGAGATTACAGGTCTTGCAGAGACTCCTAATGCAGGCGACGTTTTCGATGCTGTTTCGGATGAACGCCTTGCCAGAGAACTTGTTGAACAAAGAAAGCAAAAGGCTAAAGATGAACTTAACAACGCAAAACAAAAGATTACACTTGATAACCTCTTCCAGAACCTCAGCGAAGGCGACCTCAAAGAGCTGAACATCATCGTTAAGGCTGACGTTCAGGGTAGTGTGGAAGCTGTTAGAGAAAACCTTGTTAAGCTTTCAAACGACGAGGTACGTGTAAATGTTGTTCACGGCGGCGTTGGCGCAATTAACGAGTCTGATATTATGCTCGCAGGCACAAGTAACGCAATCATCGTTGGCTTTAACGTGCGCCCCGATGCAGTAGCAGCTGCTGCCGCTGAGAGAGACGGCGTTGATATGAGAATGTACCGCGTAATCTACGACTGTATCGAAGAAATCACAACAGCTATGAAGGGTATGTTGGCTCCCAAATACCGTGAAAGCCTTATCGGTACTGCCGAGGTTAGAAGTGTTTACAAGATTTCAAACGTTGGTACCATTGCAGGTTGTTATGTAACAAACGGTAAGGTTAGCCGTAACTGTGAAATCCGCCTTGTTCGTGACGGTATTGTTGTTTGCGAAGACAAGATTGATTCGCTCCGTCGCTTTAAGGATGACGTTAAGGAA
>JAZOQF010000092.1:0-3165 GCA_045655905.1 Acutalibacteraceae bacterium
CGTTGTTGCGGCACATTGGGGTGGACTTGACTGTGGCGAGGGAGTGCTAAAACACCTTTGCGGTAAAGATATTTATTTTGATACCTCTTTCGGTTACGCTAATATGCCGAAATACTATGCGGCAAAAATTATCGAAACCCACACTGCCGATAAAATTCTTTTCGGCTCCGACTGTCCTTGGCACACCCCCGAAATGGAAATGTGTCTTTTAAAGAGTCTTGAGCTTACAAAAGATGAAATGGATAAAATCACCCATAAAAATGCAGAAAAGCTGTTGAATATATAAAACAAAACACCGCTACTTTTTTGTAGAGGTGTTTCTCTTTTATATAGGTTAACCGATGGATTTTTTATATTGTCGCTTCGCGTGGGCACGCCCTTTCTTATGTGGCGAAAAGAAAGGGCGGAAAGATTCGCCTAAAGGGGGAATTTCGATTTCCCCCTTAGGTGACAGAGTTTGATTTCATTAAAAAAGCCGACAAAGCGTGAAAACTAAAGTTTTCAATTTGTCGGCAAGTTTTATGCGGTTTTATAGTATCTTCTCTGTCACCTTATCCCCCTTAAACGACAAGGGCGGAAATTTAATGTATTGATTTCTTTTTTAAAATATGGTACAATGTGTTCACCACACAAATCAAAGATAGGCGTAATACGAGGGAATGTATTTTTATTTTGGTAAAAATGCATTCTCCACTTGTGCATTCCTTGTGTTATGCCAAATGATTTGTGTGGTAGCAATCAGGAGTTATGCGTTTTTCGGTGTGTGTGGCTTCGGTTGCACACACTTTTTTAATTTTAGGTGAAAAAATGGCTGAGCGTGATTTTAGTGTTAATGAAAGAATAAGATTGTGCCGAAAAGAAAGAGGTTTAAACCAAACACAAGTGGCAAAAGCTTTAGGGATTAAAACCAGTACCTACTCTCAAATGGAGCGAAAAGGATATGTCACTTGTGAAACCTTGAAAATTTTAAGCGAGGTTTTCGATGTGAGTCCGATTTATCTGCTTTACGGAACCAAAACGGAGAATGATATTAGCACAGGCAAACCGTATGAGAGCCGATATTCTTTTTTAGAGGATATATCTGACGCAGAACTTACAGTACTTCAAAAAAGTGTGTTCTATCTTAATAGAGACAAAAGAAATCTTATTTATCACTACGCTATTGATATCTTAAAAAACAAAATCGATGTGAAAAAACAGAGACTGTAAAATAACCTGTAGGGGCGTGCGCCTCGAACGCCCGTTGATTACGATGAATTTTTACGGACAGTCGAGGGCGATAGTCCCTACAACATATAAAAACACCGCTCGGCTGAGCGGTGTTTCCTTTTTTAATTATACTCCCGAATATGCGGCGAAGCCTGCGTCAACAGGTAAAACAACACCTGTTATTGCCGAAGCAGATTTTTCGTCACAAAGGAAAAGCGTAGCGCCTATTAGCTCGTCGGCGTCCACAAAACGGTTCATTGGAGTGCCGTTTAAGATTTTTGAACTGCGAGCAGTTGGTGTTCCGTCCTCATTGAAAAGGAGCGCTCTGTTTTGAGCCGAAACCAAAAATCCGGGGGCAATAGCGTTGCAACGAATTCCCGTTCCTGCAAAGTGGGTTGCAAGCCACTGGGTAAAGTTGGAAATACCCGCCTTGGCGGCAGAATATGCAGGGATTTTGGTAAGTGGTGTGTAGGCATTCATGGATGAAATGTTTAAAATACAACCCTTGCCTTTTTTTACCATATCCTTAGCAAAGGCTTGTGTTGGTAAAAGTGTTCCTTGGAAGTTTAGTTTGAAAACAAAGTCCACGCCTGCAGAATCAAGGTCGAAAAATGATTTTCCGCCCTCTTTGGCCTCGTGCTGATACTCGTTGTCGGTAGTAGCCTTTGGATTATTACCGCCGGCTCCGTTAACGAGAATATCACACTCGCCTAAATCTTTTAAAACCGCCTTGTGTACTTCTTCTAAAGCTTCGGGGTCGAGCACATTTGCCTTATATCCCTCGCAAACATAACCCTCAGCCTTTAATTCGTCTGCTAATTTTTTTACAGCGTCCTCGTTAAGGTCCAAAGCAGCAACCTTGGCACCGCTTTTTGCAAAAGCCGCAGCCATTGCGCCGCAGATAAGTCCGCCGGCACCTGTTACTACAACTACCTTTCCGCTGTAATCTACATTTAATGGAAGATTTGACATAATATTACCTCTTTAATTTAGTTTGTCGAGCATATCCCAAACGCCTAACATGTACATTATACCTAAAGCACGGTCATACAGTCCGTAACCCGGGCGAACATTACCGGGACCTTCATCCCAAAGGTGTCTGCCGTGGTCGGGACGGATATATCCCTCGTATCCACAGTCATGGTATGCCTTCAAAATGTCCAAAATACCCGTGTCGCCGTCACAATCACGGTGGCTAGCTTCTGAGAAATCGCCGTTTTCAAAATGCTTAACATTTCTAATGTGAGCAAAAGCAATCCTGTCGCAATGTTTTCGTACAATTTCTGCAACGTTATTATTCGGGTCTGCGTTAAGACTACCGGAACACAGGGTTAAGCAGTTATAAGGATTGTCCACCATTTTAAGGAAACGGTCAATGTTTTCCTCGTTTATCAAAAGTCTTGGCAGACCGAAAATATCCCATGGTGGGTCGTCCATATGAATCGCCATTTTAATGCCCGTTTCCTCACAGGTGGGCATTATAGCCTCAAGGAAATACTTTAAGTTTTCCCACAGCTTTTCGTGGTCAACATCCTTGTATGCCTTAAACAGCTCGTCGAGCTTTGCCATTCTTTCAGGCTCCCAACCTGGGAAAGACATATTGTACTTTTCGGTAAAATCAAGGATATACTTTGCCATAGCATTGTAATCGTCCTGAATCATACCCTTTTCGTAGAAAAGTGCGGTAGTGCCGTCACCAACCTCGTGGAAGAGGTTGGAACGGGTCCAGTCGAAAATAGGCATAAAATTATAGCAGATAACCTTAACACCGAATTTCGAAAGATTTTTTATGGTGGTTTTATAGTTTTCGATATACTTATCACGTGAAGGCAAACCGATTTTAATGTCATCGTGAACATTAACCGATTCTACAACATCCATATTAAAGCCGTACTCATCAAGCTGTGCTTTAACTTCGGCAATTTCGGACTCTTCCCAAATTTCACCCGGCATTTT
>JAZOQF010000093.1:0-4345 GCA_045655905.1 Acutalibacteraceae bacterium
ATTTGACCTCTTGCTATATTAACAAAAACGCTTCCGTTTTTCATTTTAGAAAATCTTTCTTTGTTGAAAAAAGATTTTGTTTCATTAGTGAGAGGCAAACATAAAATAACAATATCGCTTATTTCGAGCATGTCATCGCAAGCATCAAGGCCTACCATTTTTTTGAAATTTGGGTTTTGGTATGGTTTGATATCAACTCCAAGTACATTAGCACCAAATGCGCCAAGACGTCTTGCACACTGGTTACCGACACTTCCGCATCCTATGATACAAACGGTTTTGCCAAAAATTTCAAAAAGGTTTCTGTTTTTGTCCCAGAGATGATTTTTTTGGTTGTCGTAGAAATAACGTGACTGTTTATAGATTTGCAGTATACCGCCTATAGCAAACTCTGCCATAGGTATGCTGTATACACCCTTTGCATTGCGAATTTCGATTTTATTCTCTTGTATGTAATCCATAGGAACACGGTCGAAACCTGCACTTGTAAGTTGGATGTATTTTAAATTTTTGAATTTTTTAATATCGTGGTGTAAAAATATTCCGTTACCGATAATACCTTCAGCTTCTAAAAAGTCTTCGGGTAGTTCATCTTTTTCATTTTGCAAAAACAATATTTCATTGCCCATATTTCTAAGGGTGTTTAATTGTTCAAAGCTACAGTTAAAAGCACCGGTAACTAATAATTTCATTTTTATACTCCCGCGATTTTTTTAATGGTGGCGTGTATACCTTCTTTATAGTCGTCTAAGTTTTTAATGTTTGCTAATGTGTTTTCACATTGCCTTATTTCCCAAACGCCTTTAGAGAAAATGGAATCAATTTCACAAATATCTTTGTGAGTGTTAACATTACAAAAACTTCGTGAAAGAATAACACATTGTGAACCTAATCTGTAATGTTCTTTTAAAACCATATGACCGGGAAGAAGACCACCGTTGAGTGAAGCTAATCCGCCAAACCCATAGAACAAATTTTTGGCTTTAAATTTTTCAACTAATTTTTCTACGGTTCCATCTGCTAAAACTTCAAACATAAACTTCTTGCCGTAACCAAGACTTAAATCATTAAGACCAATGAAAACCTCGTCAATACCATCGATATTTAAAATTTCATCGACAGCTTCTACTGCTTCGGGAGTTTCAAAGAGTAACATAGTTTTAACTCTGCCGTCAACTAAATCAATAAAAGTTTGAACTTCTTTTACGGTTTTAAAGTAGGGGAGCATTAAAATTTGAGCACCATTAGCGATAGCACCGTCAATCTCTTCTTTTGACGATGTGTATTCGCTTGTGGCTTCATGTATCGGGTTTATACGTACTAACAGTTCTGCTTTGGTGAGAACGTTGGAGATTTTTTTAACATCTTCAAGCGTGTGATTTGACTGGACAGTATCCATTCCGCCCTGTCTTAAAGATTTTCCGATATATTCCATATCTACAAAAATTCTGTTAACGCCTGCGTTTTCTGCTATTAAAGCCACTTCACAGCTGTTAGTTATGTACATCAACTTTAACACGAATACAAACCCCTTTATTGTAATTTATAATTGACTATAATTAAAAAAGTTACACTTATTCAGCATATAATCATACATTGTTAAGTATATCACAATGAGTAGATTAAGTCAAGAAAATGACTTGTATAAAAAATAAATAAAAAAGCAGTCATTTTCACCAAATGACTGCTTCAAATTTACTATGGTTTGTAAGTTTTAAATTTGCTTTTCAGTTGCCTTCATATTTTCAACTTGCACCATTTCATCATACTCTGCCTCGGTTATTTCGTACCAATTATTTGTGTTTTCGTTTTTACCCAAGAAAACATCACCACCAACATCAGAAAAAGCCTCACCATTTGTAAGCACCATACCCTCACTTGCGGTTATTTTTCTTAATTCAATAGTTGTAATTTTCATTATGCTAAATTCCATCCTTTCTCTGTTGCTATTGCTTTTTGTGTGTCAGTAAGTTTGTTTAGGTTTTTTGTGCCGATTGTTAATGTGCGTGAAGTGCCGCTGGTATCGGTTGAATAGTCATATAAGCCATATAAAAAACTTAATAAACTATCAACGGATAAAGTTGTTACAGCAGAAATAGACATATTTATTTTTATGGTTTCTTCTGCTACTCTTACTTCTTCTAAAACGGGATTGCTTTCGCACCACATATTAACGTTTGTCGCAGATGAAAAATCAATCGGTGAGCCGTCAACAATTTTAAGATTTGACATTGCATAAAACATTTGGGTAAAGTGTGTTACAGAAGAAGTATCAGCATATATTGTGATATGCTCTATCGCTCTCTCATCAATCTCCACATTATTTTGACTAAAAAGCCTCGTTAATACCGTTGGTTTTGTATTGATATTTAATGTTACACGCTTAACCGTTTTGTTCACAACAGCTCTCCAAAAATCAGTAAACGTTGTCATATAATCAAAATTAAATGTTATTTCTTCGGGCAACCCCTCTGTGCTTCCCATTTGAAAAGTTTTAGCATTTCTCGCAAAGTCTATAACATCACCGCCACCGCCTGTTATTTCCTTAATCTTTTCGGCATAGGTGTCTATAAGTCCATCACCGACTTCGACACCCTTTTCTTCAATAGCGGTTTTAATATCTTCCTTTGCTGTTCTGAGTCTTTGAATTTCAGTTGCTATACTCATAATCAAATACCTCCAAGCAAGGTTTCAATATCATCTATCATTTCAGTAACACCTATCAAGTCCCTTGCATTCTGTTTTTCTTCTTCTGTCCAAGTTTCTCGATTAGTTGTCATACCTACTTTAATAGCATAATCAAGCATAGCGGGTACAATAGGTAATCTTTGACTTGACTTTTTGGCAATATCGCTTGAATATGCTGGGTTAACATATAACACTCCGTTATCGTTTATACTAATACCATTTGTAGCGGTGACCTTTACGATTCCGCCATTACCACTTGCCGTTGCGTAATCAGTATTTTTAACAAAATCAGCCCCGTTAATTGCTTCAGCTACAGCTACACCGCTTTGAGCATTTTCACTCGTTGGGGAATAGGTTTGGTCAATTACAGCATCTTTGCCATCTTCACCCTTATCACCTTTATCTCCTTTTTCACCTTGAGGACCTTGTTTTCCTTGGGGTCCTGTAGGACCTTGCGGACCGACCAAACCTGCTAATTGCTCAGCTGTAAAATCTTGATATGTGAAAGGGGCGCCTTTTTCACCCTGAGGACCCTGTTTTCCTTGTGGACCTGTAGGACCTTGCGGACCAACCAAATTCGCTAATTGTTCGGGCGTGAAATCTTGATAGGTGAAGGGGGCGCCTTTTTCACCTTTTGGTCCCTGTTTCCCTTGCGGACCGACTAAATCTGCTAATTGTTCAGGTGTAAAATCTTGGTAGGTGAAAGGGTCGCCTGTTTCTCCTTGGGGACCCTGTTTTCCTTGTGGCCCTGTAGGACCCTGCGGACCAACCAAATCCGCTAATTGTTCGGGTGTGAAGTCTTGATACGTAAATGCGTCACCTTTATCGCCTTTGTCACCTTTATCACCTTTATCGCCTTTGAAAACATCGTTTTCGGCATCGTTTCTGAGCGATTCGGCAACAGCCTGTGTCGAGCGCATGATGTTAATCATTTGGGAATATTCAGTTGCTGTTGGCTCTGCGGGTTCGTCGCCTAATTCGTAACCGCTTTTGAGAACTAAAACCGAGGCTTTTGTAGTGGTTATTCGGCTTTCTTCTTTAATTCCGAAAACAGAAACTGTAAACTCGGGAGCGTTTAAAACTTCGAATGGAATATAACATTCGTTTTCACTTAGGCACAATGAGTTTGCAGAATTCAGTACCACATTTATGGCATTTTCTTCGCCGAATTTAAAAACCGCAGTTTTTTCATAATTGTTCCATTTATCATGAAATACAAACTTGATGCTTTCGTATTTCACACTGTCAGATACTATCCCTCCTTCTATGATTAGTTGATTATTTGGCAATACTTCTCCTAATAACATAACAAATCCTCCTTTATTTTTTTAGCATGTGCCATAATAAAGGAAGATAAAAAATGTCGTTTTGTAAACATACTATTTTCAAAAAAATAAAAAAGACAAGGCGAACCTTGTCTTTTGATTTATTCAAATATGCTATTGCCTTCGGAATCGATTCCTACATAAAGCGGAAAATCCTTAAAGGTCAGTTTTTTAATAGATTCACAGCCTAAATCCTCGAAAGCAATTACCTCACAGTTTGTAATGCTGAGGGAAGCTAACGCTCCTGCACCACCAATGGCACAAAGATAAACGGCTTTGTTAAGCTTAATGGAATCAATAACCTCTTGCGACCGTTCTCCCTTTCCAATGGT
>JAZOQF010000094.1:0-8381 GCA_045655905.1 Acutalibacteraceae bacterium
GTATACAACAAATTACGATATTTAAGACGAGATGGCACATCCATTAGCGGTATGACAGCATAATCATACTCGCTTCCCTGACTTTTGTGCACCGTAACAGCGTAGGCTAGTTCTAATTGTGACAGGTCCTCCGAAAAATAGGTTGCAACCTTGTCGTCATACCTTACCTTTAAAATGCCGCCTCTTATATCAATATCAGTGATATATCCCACATCGCCGTTAAAAACTCCTGTGCCGTACTCACCATTGTCCTTTTTGTACTGCAAGTCGTAGTTATTCTTTATCTGCATTACCTTATCGCCAACGCGCAGATAAAATCCCTTAAAACTTAACTGTGGCTCACCTTTTTTATAAGGATTAAGCCTTTCTTGCATAAGATTATTCAGATTAACCGTACCCGTATCCATCATTTTTGAAGGACAAAGTACCTGAATATCGGTCAAAGGATTTATTTTATATGCCGCAGGCAAACGTTCGCACACCAACTCCATTACAGTCCTTACAGAAGAATATCTATCCTCTCTGTGAAGAAAGAAACAATCCGACTGCTTGTCGCTAAAATCGGGTTGTTCACCATTAATAATTGCGTGAGCATTGGTAACGATTTTACTTTTTTGGGCTTGCCTAAAAACCTTTTTAAGCCTTATCGACGGGAAAACATCAGATGAAAGTATATCAGCCAAAACATTGCCCGCCCCAATACTCGGCAACTGGTCAGAGTCCCCTACTATTATTATTCTTGCAGAAATTTTGAGCGCCTTTAAAAGGTCGCTAAAAAGCAACACATCTATCATAGAAGCTTCATCGACAATTATAACATCACAGTCAAGAGGATTTTTTTCATTTCTTGCAAATGAACGCTTATCTTCATCAGACCACTCAACCTCTAAAAGTCTATGTATCGTCTTTGCTTCCATTCCGCAAAGCTCGGTCATTCGCTTTGCCGCCCTACCCGTAGGCGCCGCCAACTCAATTTTAAGTTCCCTTTGTTCGAACAATTTGATTATAGCATTAAGGGTTGTAGTTTTTCCTGTGCCCGGTCCGCCCGTTAACACCAAAACACCATTTTCAAAAGCCTCGAAAATAGCTTGGCGTTGCAAATTTTCAAACTTAATATTAAGTCTGTTTTCTACATTTTGAATTTCAAGCTCGTCCACGGTAACTGCAGTATCTATATACCTTTTAACCGACAAAAGCCTTGCCGAGACATACTGTTCTGCATTAAAATACTCGGGCAAAGCAAAAAACTCGGTTTTATCCACTATTTTAGAACACAACCGAAAGCAGTCAACCAAACGCTCACAACAAACCTCAACCGTGTCTTTAGAACATTCAAGCAGCCCACAACAAACATCAACAAATTTATCTTTCGGAAGGCAGGTGTGCCCGTTGTTAAGATTTCTTTTCAGCACATATTCAATGCCTGCGCTAACCCTTAACTCGCTGTCTTTTTCTATATTATAATCTCTCGCTATATCCTCAGCAGTTTCAAAAGGAAAATCTATACCCGTTTCACACAAGGTATACGGATTAGACTTTATTATTTCGGTAGAGTTTTGACCGAAACGACGGTATATATTAAGACATCTATCCGCTCCCACGCCGTATTTTGAAAGCATGAGCATTATATCCCTAATGCCGTACTGCTTAGCGTATTCTTCGCTCACAGCTTTTGCCTTTTGCAAAGACATTCCTTTTATCATCGTCAGTTCTTCGGGACTGTTTTGTATTATATTAAGGCTTTCTTCGCCAAATCTTTCCACAATTTTTTGTGCCGTTGCAGGACCAATGCCCTTTATAGCGCCCGAGGCTAAATACTTTAAAATTGCAGCAGAATTTTGAGGAATAAGCCTGTCAAAACTCACCGCTTTAAACTGCTGTCCGTAGGTTGGATGTACTGTATATTCACCCTGAAAAAGCGCGGTATCTCCCTCGTTCAAAAAAGGCAGTATACCAACTACTGTTATTTCGCCGTCCTTTAACTTCACAGAAGCTACCGTATATGAATTAGTAGGGTTACAATAGGTGATTTTTTCAACAGTTCCCTGTATCTCGCAGAGTGTTTCAACATTTAACACTTCCCCCATTGTACCCCTCCTTTTTAAAAAACTTTATCCGTAAGTTTTGACGCCTCGCAGAATTCAATCCCTAATTCATCGGTTATTTTTTTGCATTCTTCCCTATGTAGGGGTAAACAATCAACAACCAAAATTTTATTTGCGAACTTTTCACCCTGCCATTTTAACTGTTCGTATGCACTAAGTATTTGATTTTCAAAATCATTTGCATCGGGAATTAAAATCAATATCCTTTTCCCTTTGTTTTCGGGCTTTAAAAGCCACATTTTAAAAGAGTGAATAATTTCGGCCAATCCCAAAATAGCGGGGACAGCAAAGGCTAAGTTCAAAACGATTTCTGCCATAAGAATACCTCCTACATAACATCCTATGCAGAAAGTAAAATTTTGCTATTTTGTGTACAAAGGGAGGATATACTCCTCCCCTTTTGTTTTTACTATTTAATTGTAACAGAGGTTTCGTAACTGCCAACAGCCCAAACATTGTCAATACCATTAAAGTTGATAACAGCATTGGTAGCATGAGCTCCTACCTTTTTATCGGTCAGGTCAATTTCAGCATACGCACTACTTTCTTTAAGATTTTGTATTATATTTGCAGGTCCGCAAATTCTTACATTCTTAATAATTTCGGCAGTAGCGGAAAGATCGCTTGAAAGACCTTTATAAGATATTTTCCTTACGCTTATAACTCTTTCTCTGTAGTCAGAAAGATTCACCCCTACCTCGAAGCTTTCTATAGCATCTAACATTCTGACACCCTCAGGCAACTTTGCCGAAACTTCAAATGTCTGTGATGTGTTTGTAACAGTGGTAATATCAATTGGAGAAAGCGTTACTTCCTTAATCTTATCCACCGTTTCAGGTGTTCCGATTATAGCAACCTCGGTATGATTTACCGTAGCATTGATACTGCTCTTATCAAAGTTTTTAGGTACATTTGAAAAATCTACCTTGACAGGTACTACCTTATTTTGAGAAATAGGAACTGTTATTTTAATCTGATTTGTGCTAAGCTGTAAATTTTCTCGACTTATCTCTTTATTCTTTTTATCAAGTAAAACCACCGTCGCATCAAATGTTTCACTCTGGGAAAGGGTTTTGTTAACCTGAGTAGTCGCCCTTACTGTCTCAATACTGTTTATAACAGTTCTCGGTCCTGTAATGGAAATTGTATTACCCTCTATCCCACTAACCACTGCAGCTTCCGCAATAAGACCTGTGGATGCAGTAACACCTTCAGCTAAAGCTTCAACAGTAAATTGCCTTGTTTCAATGTAATCAAAGCTTACCTTAATAGTTTTTGGTGAAATACTTATAACATCATAATCCGCAGCACTTGTAGATTCTGCTACAGAAACTGTCAGGTCATATTCTCCCGGACTATCCACCGAAGCCGCAGAAGCAAAAAGATTAATTTCATCTGAAGTCAGTGCCGTCACAATATGATTTTGACCCATAACAAGGACAGTAAATCTTTGTGCGGAAATATCACCTATTATGCTCATCTTATTCTCGGCCGCAAAGGTGTTTTCCATATTGATGTTAACGGTCATATCCGAAAAAGAACGCTGAATAATAGGCTTTTGCTCAATGGTTATGGATATCCACAACACTAAGCTTAAAAATATGGAAAATGGAATTGTGAATTTCTTATTGTAAAGTAGTTTTCTAAAAGAAAAGGATTTTAATTTTTCGATCATTATTTATCATCCTTTCCTTTTTTTATAAACGATTTCAATTTATTAACAGTAGCGGTTAATAAAGAAGTCTTCTCTTTTTCATTGTTTGTCAAAAGTAGTTCTTTTAACTCCTGACTTGCAGAAATCGGATTATAGTTTCTTGTTATAACTCCGTTAGAAACTATAGATATATTTCCCGTTTCCTCTGAAACAACAAAGACCACAGCATCAGAATTTTCTGTCATACCAATCGCTGCTCTGTGACGAGTGCCCAACTGTTCACTAACATCATCACGCTGTGTTAATGGCAAAATACAGCCGGCAGCGTAGATTCTTCCGTCCCTTACAATGACTGCGCCATCATGTAGTGGAGATTTAGGAAAGAAGATATTATTTATAAAAGAAACCGATGACTTAGCATCTAAAACAGTTCCTGTATTTATGATTTCGCCCAACTGTGTTTTGCGTTCAAAAACGATAAGCGCGCCGACTTTTTGAGTTTGCATAGTGCCCGCCGCACGTGTCACGTGGTCAATACAAGTTGACACAGCATCCTCCTCGCCGTTTAGGAGCTGACCCGACCTAAAATCAGTTCTGCCCACCTTTTCGAGAATACGGCGAAGTTCGGGTTGGAAAATAACAGCTGCCGCAATAATTGCCGAATCCATGATATTGTCTAAGGTCCATTGCAAAGTAGCCAAATTAAGCCAATCGGACAAAGCATAAACAACTATGAGTATTACAATACCCTTCATCAATTGTCCTGCTCGGCTTTCTCTTAAGAACTCTACTGCCTTGAAAATAATAAAAGCAATAGCCAAAATATCTATAATATCGTATGGAATTCGCATATTGGAAACTGCATAAACTATCTGATTCCAAAAAGAGTAAATTGTATTCCACAAAGCAACCAAAATCCCACTTCCTAACGCATATAACTTTACATAATATATTTTAACATATCAGCGTTATTCATTCAACAACTTTTTTAAGAAATTTTCAATAATTTTGAGTTTAAAATTTTGGTAAATGCCTCTATTTCTCGGTTATTATTAAAACTCGAAACCGAAACCCTCACAGTTCCGTTTTCCAAGGTACCAATTTGCCTGTGCGCAAAGGGCGCGCAATGCAGTCCGCCCCTTACGGCTATCCCATTTTGAGATAGTATTGACGCCGCCTTAGCAGAATCAATTCCTTTCACATTAAAGGAAAGCAACGGCGCATATACACCTTGCTTTGGAAATGGTGTGTAAAGTGATATTCCTTTTATATTTGAAATATTACTATAAAGATTTTGAATAAGACCCAACTCGCCTTTATAGATGTTACTAATCCCTATCTTTTGGACAAAATCCAATCCTGCAAATATTCCAACTATAGCAGGAACATTTACTGTTCCACTTTCCAATCTTTCAGGCAAAGCATCAGGTTGATAAAGTTCTAATGAATTAGTGCCCGTCCCTCCCTCTATTATCGTATTGGGTAAATTTTTTCTGGCAATAAGGACCCCTACTCCCATGGGTGCATATAATCCTTTATGTGGAGCAATACATAAGAAATCTATGTTCATTTTTTGCATATCAATAGGTAGCACGCCCGCCGTTTGAGCCGCATCTACACAAAACATAATCCCTTTTGATTTGCATATTTTACCAATTTCCTCAATGGGTAAAATTTTACCTAAAACATTCGAAGCTCCAGTACATAAAACAAGCCTTGTATTAGGCTTGATTTTTTCTTTAAAATTCTCAACAGTCTGTCTGTTATCGGTCAAAGACACAGTTGCCACGCTGTAAGACACCCCTGTTTTTACAAGTGGACGAACTACAGCATTGTGTTCTAAAGATGAAATTACACAATGGTCGCCTTTTTTTAAAATTCCCTTTAAAACACAGTTTACAGAATGTGTACAGTTTTGGGTGAAAATCACCGTTTCCGCCCCATCTGAATTAAAAAATCGGGATAATTTTTCCCTAGTTTCATATACCTTTTCTGCCACCCTTGTGGAAAGCGTATGACCACTTCTACCGGGATTCGCGCAATAATTTTCCAACGCATATTTAACAGCGTTTACAACCCCTTGAGGCTTTACTCCCGATGTGGCAGCATTATCTAAATATATCACCAAAATTCCTCCTTTAAATATATTGAAAAAGGGCGTTTAAAACGCCCTTAATTTAAGAAATTCCACGTATTCTGATTCCGGCAGTTTCTAATATATCTATTGCAGATTGACAGCTTCTGTCGGTAATGACAGAATATGCACAGCCCTTCTTTTGCACGCCGGTACTTTTTTCTATTCTTACATTAAATTTGTTTTTTCTTAGCAAATCTCTTGCTCTCATTGCATGCGTTATGCTTTCGAGCTCTATATTACAGCCCATTTCTTAACACTCCTATCAAGATGGTGCGTTTTCCATCTCACTCTTATAATATTTAAAAACAACAATAAATGTTACGGGTAATATTATAAGTCCTAAAAAACCGAAAATCCGAATTCCTAAAAACATTGAAAAAAGTATAAATAATGGGTTTATTCCCGTCTTGCTTCCGACTATTTTGGGCTCTGCAAAATTTCTTATTATCGTGATCAAAAGATATAAAACCACAAGCGAAACACCTAAAAAGCTATTGCCGAGAATGAAGTTTGCGATACTCCAAGGCAACAAAACAGACCCAGCCCCCAAAATAGGCAAAGCATCTATAAAAGCAATAATAACTGCAATTATAATCCAATTTTGTATCTTTAAAACAAAAAGTGCTACTGACAACTCCAAAAACGTTATTACCATTAAAATCAAATAACCGCCAACTATTTTCAGCACGCTTTCTTTTAAAATTTTCTTAATCTTCATGGCGGTTTTTAAGGCTTTTTCACCTATCATTATCTTTGAAAATTTAAGTAATCCATCAAAATCTTTTCCAATATAACAACTCGCCGCCAAAGCTACTACACTACTAAAAAGGAATGACGGTGCAGATCTTATGACACTTGCTGCCCAGTCGGACAAATATCCGGAGGTTTTTTCTGCTACACTTTTTAAAACTGTTGATAATATTTCTTTAGATGCCGCCTGAAAATCAGGTGAAATATTGCTTGCAATAACACCTAACGCATTTTCAAAACGATTTATCGCTTCCATAACAGTTTCGCCTATTCCCGAAATTGAAGTGATTGCTTTGCCTGTTAAAGAGAAAAATTTAGTAATTAAAAATATGAGAGCCAATGCCAAAATCATATATAATCCAGCAGAAAGAACAGCAGCACACACTCCCTTTGGTATTTTAATGGTATTAGATATAACCCGTGCCGGCTTTTGCATCAAGGCAGCTACTATAATCGCTATGATAAACGGAAATAAATTTTGAAGCAAAAATCTACCCGATAAAATCACTATAACTATCCACAGTCCTACAAAAATTACATTTATAATAAACCTTTTCTTTGCTTGCTCTTCCAAAAAAATCACTCCTGAACACCCAAATTTTAAACATATAAACAAAATTGCTTCTTGTTCTGTCTTTTTTGTTGATTTTAAGACAATATTGTACTATAATATTTACTATATATTATTTGCCCTTGGGAGGTAAAATATGAACATAGCTATCATGGGGCACGGCGTTGTCGGTTCCGGAGTTGCCGAGATTTTAATTAACAGTAACGCACTTATAAGCGAAAGAATCAAAGAAGATATAAATGTGAAATATATTCTTGATTTGAGGGATTTTCCAAATCTTCCCTACTGTGAAAAATTTACTAAAAACTTTAAGGATATTTTGGATGACGAAAGTGTTAAAATAGTAGCAGAAGTAATGGGTGGTTTAAACCCCGCTTTCGATTTTGTTAAAAGCTGTTTAGAGGCCGGAAAAAGCGTTGTCACTTCGAATAAGGAATTGGTTGCCGCAAAGGGCGCAGAACTTATCCGAATCGCCAAAGCAAACAACGTAAATTTCCTTTTCGAAGCAAGTGTTGGCGGTGGAATTCCTATTCTCCGTCCCATGGCTCAATGTCTTTCGGCAAATGAAATCAAGGAATTTTCAGGAATTTTAAACGGAACAACTAATTTCATTTTAAATAAAATGATAGTGGATAATATGCAGTTCCAAGATGCCTTGAAATTAGCGCAGGAAAAGGGTTATGCTGAAAAGGACCCCACTGATGATATTGAAGGTCATGATGCTTGCCGTAAGGTGTGCATTTTAGCAACATTGGCGTTTGGAAAACACGTTTATCCCGAACAGGTAAGTACCGATGGCATTACAAACGTAACACTAGACGATGTTGCCGCTGCAGATAATTTTGGTTGTGTTATTAAGCTTATCGGCCACGCTAAAAAATTAGAAAATGGCAAAATCACAGCGCATGTTAGACCCACCGTTGTCAGCCGTGACTGTATGCTCTCTCATGTTGATGGTGTGTTCAACGCAGTTTTAATTAACGGCGACCAAACAGGAGATGTTATGTTCTACGGCAAGGGTGCCGGCAAAAACGCTACTGCGAGCGCTGTCGTCGCAGATATTATGGACTGTGCAAAACATGTTGTCAGCCGCAAATACCTTGACTGGTGTGACGGTGCCCCTGATTATGTTGTTACAAATACCAATGCAGAAGAAAATATGTT
>JAZOQF010000095.1:0-4484 GCA_045655905.1 Acutalibacteraceae bacterium
GTATTAAGCTCGTAGCGGTCACAATCGAAA
This sequence comes from Acutalibacteraceae bacterium, assembly GCA_045655905.1. GTDB lineage: Bacteria > Bacillota > Clostridia > Oscillospirales > Acutalibacteraceae > UBA737. The sequence continues at coordinate 31 of JAZOQF010000095.1, forward strand.
AGGGATTCACCATCGGCACTACTGACGGTGAATCCCCAAACAAATCAAACATATAAAGGATATTTATCATTATGAGTAATTTTAAAAGTTCAATTAACAAATACGGAGACAAGTATCGTGTAGATTTTAGTTACATTTCCCCAGACGGAAAGAGACACCGCACCTGCAAGAGAGGTTTTAGCCGTCAGAAAGATGCAGTACGTTGGCAAAAAGAAGAAATGCCAATGGTTATTAAGCAGTTGGAACAGGTCGATATTTTGGATGAAAATATGACTATGGCTGAACTTATTTCTGAGTATATGGCGTATTCTTCTGCTTGCAGACGCATTACCACTTGTGGAACAAAGGAAAATATCATCGAAAAGAAGATTCTTCCTTACTTCAAAGACAAGCGTGTATTTAAGATTACTCCTTGGGAAATTGAGAAGTGGCAAAATGACCTTCTCAAATCCACTACCTCTACAGGCAAGGAGTATTCAGCAACCTATATTCGTTCAATCCGTAGCCAATTAACTGCCATTTTCAACTATGCTGTGCGTTTGCATAATCTCCCTAACAATCCTATGGATAAAGTAGAAATGATTGGCAAAAAGAAAGCAAACGAAAGACCTTTCTGGACTGCTGAACAGTACAAACTTTTCAGAGACCAAATTGCAGACAAGCCTACATATTATTATGCGTTTGAGGTGCTTTTCTGGTGTGGTTTAAGAATGGGTGAATTGTTAGCTTTAACTCCTGCTGATATTGACTTAAAGAATCATACTCTTAAGGTCAACAAGTCCTATCAGCGTATTAAAGGTGCGGACATTATCACGTTGCCAAAAACCGAAAGCGGAAAGAGAACAGTTCATCTTCCGAAATACTTGGTAAATGAACTAAAGGAATATCTCGAAAGTATTTATGATACTGCCGATAATCAGCGTATTTTTCCTCTTTCCAAATCTGGATTGCACCACGTTTTAGCAAATGGCTGTGAGGGGTGCGGTTTTGATAAAATCCCTGTTCATTCACTTCGTCACAGCCACGTGTCTATGCTTGCAAATATGTCCGTTCCGTATGTAACTATTGCAGAAAGAGTTGGACATACAAAAAGCAACAATATAACACACCACTATTCCCACTCCTACGAAAGTAGCGGTAAGGAAGTTGCAGAAATGCTTAATAAGATTATGGAGGGAATGGCAAATGTCAGCAAAGAACTTGGACAATAAACAACGATGGCGTAATGTTAGTGTTGGTTTTAGAGTTTCACCACAAGAAGCATATCACATTGATATGTTAGTAAAAACTTCTGGACTAACAAAACAGGAATACATAATTAAAAGTTTGTTGCGTGAGCAAATTGTTGTCTATCCAAATAGTCGTGTTTTAAAAATCCTCTGTCAGTATCTTTCTGAACTGACAGAGGAACTGAAACGAATTGAAAAAATTGAGCAGGAAGATGACACACTTGAAAACATCACCTATTTGATTGAGCTAATTGCGAAAATAAAAGACTAAACCTTGATACCTAAAAAATGCTCTGCCGTCAAAGGCAGAGCATTTTTGTTTAATATCAAGTTATAGCACTCAAAACGGAGTGTTGTCAAAGTGTTGTCAAAACACTTTTCACACTACCAAAAACCCAGTAAAATAAGGCTTTTTCAAGGGTTTTGTATTATTCCCACTCAATAGTGCCGATCGGCTTTGGTGTGAGGTCGAGAAGCACTCTGTTAATACCGTCTACCTCGTGGGTGATACGATTTGTTATGTGGTGAAGAATTTCATAAGGAATTTCCTCGATAGTAGCTGTCATAGCGTCGGTGGTGTTAACCGCGCGAATAATTGCCGGCCAACCCTCATAACGGCTTTCGTCCTTAACGCCAACGCTCTTAATATCGGGAACGGCAATAAAATACTGCCAAACCTTACCCGCAAGACCGTTCTTGTCAAACTCTTCACGCAAAATTGCATCAGCCTCTCTTAAAGCGTGCAATCTGTCACGAGTGATAGCGCCAAGGCAACGAACTCCAAGTCCGGGGCCCGGGAATGGTTGACGGTAAACCATAGCGTGTGGAAGACCTAAAGCCTCACCCACAACACGAACCTCATCCTTGAAGAGAAGTTTTATAGGTTCTACCAACTCAAACTGCAAATCTTCAGGAAGACCGCCTACATTATGGTGAGATTTAACAGCCTTTTTACCCTCTGCCTGTTTAACGCTCTCGAGAATATCAGGGTAAATTGTACCTTGTGCCAAGTATGAAACACCCTCGAGTTTACGTGCTTCATCGGCAAAAACATTTATGAACTCTGCACCGATGATTTTTCTTTTTTTCTCAGGGTCGCTAACACCTGCAAGAAGTCCCAGAAAACGGTCGGTAGCATCAACATAAACAAGATTAGCTTCAAGCTCGTTACCAAACATATCAATAACAGCTTCGCTTTCGCCCTTTCTCATCAAGCCGTGATTTACATGAACACAAACAAGCTGTTTGCCGATAGCTTTGATAAGCAAAGCAGCAACAACCGATGAGTCAACTCCGCCTGAAAGCGCCAAAAGCACCTTTTTGTCGCCAACCTGAGCTCTAACAGCTTTTACCTGTTCTTCAATAAATTTATCTGCCAACTCTTTGGTGGTAATTCTTGCCATTGAATCGGGTCTTACATTACTATCCATTTTAATTCCTCCTAAAGCAACAAGAATATTAGTTGGTGTAGTTATCGAAATAACCCTGTACTAAAACAACAGGTGTACCCTTATCGCCTGAGCCTGAAGTCAAATCGCAAAGTGAACCGATAAGGTCGGTGAGCTGACGAGGTGTTGTGCCCTGTGCCGCCATATTTCCAACAAGGCTTCCGCTCTTAGCACGAATACTTGCCGAAATAGCCTCTTTAAGTGCATCACCCGAAAGGTCAGCAAAGTCATTATCAGCCAAATATTTAAGTTTGAGCTCGTTAGGAGTACCAACAAGTCCATCTGTAAAGGCAGGTGAAACAACCGGGTCGGCAAGTTCCCAAATCTTACCCTTGGGGTCTTTGAAAGCGCCGTCGCCGTAAACCATAACCTCAACATGCTTGCCGGTAGCCTCTAAAATATTCTTTTGAATATCCAAAACCAAGTTCTTGCAATCTCTTGGGAAAAGTTTAATTGTATCTTCTGTAGACTTGTTAGAACCTAACAAACCGTAGTTTTCGTTATAACCACTACCATCAACAGAAGCGTTAAGAATTTCATCCAAACCACAAACCACTTTGGCTCCTGCTTTTTTAAGAAGACGTTTTGTACGAGCTCTTGTATGAATATCGCAAGCCAAAATACAGTCGGTATAATCCAAAATAGCAGTTGCCTGATTAGCAAAGACGATTTCAACCTCTGCACCGCAGTCCTTGATTAAATTCTGATAATATTCAACATAGTCCACACCCGTAAACTCAAGAGGATGAACACCAAACACCTCACGGTAACGCTCCAAAGACAACACATCGGAATAAGGATTTATTCCTGCCTCGTCAAGTTTGTCCCAATCGGCTAATTCGTTACCAACCTCGTCAGACGGGTAGGCAAGCATAAGAACTATCTTCTTAGCGCCTTTTGCAATACCTTTTAAGCAAATCGCAAAACGGTTACGTGACAAAATCGGGAAAATAACACCAACGGTTTCTCCACCTAATTTTGCTTTAACATCATTAGCAATAGCATCAATATGAGCATAGTTACCCTGAGCACGAGCTACAATAGACTCGGTGAGTGAAATAACATCGCGGTCACGAAGTTCAAATCCCTCGCTTTTTGCAGCATCAAGTACGCTGTCGGTAACAATCTTTGCTAAATCGTCACCCTGACGTATAATAGGACAACGTATACCTCTTGATACCGTTCCTACTAAACGTGTGTTTTCTGACATATTAATCGTCCCTCTCTAAATTTGAGTGTTGAAAAAATAAATTTTTGTTGAAAAACATCAACAATTTATTATATTACATTATCCCTTTAGGTGCAATAGTTTTTAATAAAAAATTTTTAGAAAATTTTAGATATTCGATTTGAAAACATCTGCCACTTCGCTTATAGTTATATAAGCCTTTAAATCAACCGCATGAACTATTTTCTTCATCTTTCCAATTTGGAAACGGTTAAGAACAAAATAGACAATTGTTTTGTCATCGTCGGTATAGCTTCCCTTAGCACCAATCTTAGTTCCCGAGCTGCCAAATTCCTCTCCCAAAGCAATGCAAATTTCTTCGGCTTTTTCGGTTATAATCATAGCGGCCTTACTACGGTCAAAACCCTCAACAATAAAGTCTATGGTTTTAATACCTGCACCGTAGGTAATAATCGAATAAAGCGGCAAGGTCCAACTTTTAAATACTATACCGCAAATGATGTATAGTATAACATTATAGGTCATCACAAAGGTACCAACCGTAATGCCGATTTTCTTGGCAAAAACAACCGCCATAACCTCAATACC
>JAZOQF010000096.1:0-1906 GCA_045655905.1 Acutalibacteraceae bacterium
GATTATTACCGTCCCAGAAAAAGAATATACCGACACTCCACCATCACCCTTTAGCGATGAATTTTTCGAAAATTTAAATGGCAGAATTTCTTACATTGAAACCGCAAGGGGATGCCCTTATCGTTGCGCATTTTGTCTTTCGGGAAGATGCTCTAAGCTCCGTTTTTTTGATATAGAAAGAGTCAAAGAGGATATAATTAAATTAGCCAAAAGTGGCACGCAAACGGTGAAATTTGTCGACCGCACATTTAACGCGAACGAAGTTCGTGCTAACGAAATTTTGGCTTTCATAAAAGAAAATTACGGCAAAGAAATACCCCGAAATGTGTGTTTCCATTTTGAAATTGCAGGAGATATATTAAGAGAAAGCACACTTAAAATTTTGTCCTCAATGCCCAAAGGTGCGGTACAACTTGAAATTGGAATGCAGTCCTTTAATGAGGAAGTGCTTAAAAATATCAACCGCAAAACCGACACTAAAAAACTCATCGAAAATATTAAAAAGCTGATAGGTTTTAATAATATGCATATTCATATTGACCTTATTGCAGGTCTTACAGGTGAGGATTTTGAAAGTTTTAGAAACAGTTTTAATATCGGGTATTCCCTTAAAGCACATATGCTTCAAATGGGCTTTTTGAAACTTCTTTACGGTGCTGATATGCGTGAAAACAGCGAAAAATACCCTTGCACATTCAGTCCTGATCCACCCTATGAGGTAACTTCTACCCCTTGCCTTTCTTTTGATGAGATACAGATGCTTAAAAACTGTGAGGATGCCCTTGATAGGCTTTATAATAGTGGTAGATTTTTGTATACGTTAGACTATTTAACAAACGAGGTTGGCATTGCACCATTTGACATTTTTAATGATTTTGGAAATGCTGTTAATGGAGAAAAAATGAGGCTTTCCGACTATGCCAAGGAAATTTATAATTTCTTTAGCACAAAGTGCAACAAGGATATTTTGCGAGAAAATATTCTTTGTGATTTGCTTTCCAGTTCTTCGTCTGTGCAAATTCCCGAAGTTTTAAAAATCAAAGACCCACTTTATAAAAAAGCAAAAAAATATTTCACCAAAAATGTTAGTAAAAACATAAAAATCGCAATTCTTTATAGTAAAAATCAAATCTTTGCAGTAGACCAAAGTACAATCAAAAATCTTCATAATAGATATGAGGGCAAGTTTTACGATATTCAGAAAATAGCGGATTTGTTTTCTGAATAGTCTGATAAAAATAAAAAAATCAAGTGAAGTTTAGTATCACTTGATTTTTTGCTTTTTTATTTACAATGCGTGGCCGCCTGATACTTTAATAACTTGGCCGGTTAGCATTCTTGCTTGTTCGCTCGATAGGAACAAAATGGTTTCGGCAATATCTTCAGGCTCAATGAGTTTGCCCATTGGGATTATCGGGATAACCTGCCGTTCAAGTTCAGCGTCTATCCAACCCGTTTGGGTAGGACCGGGTGCGACAGCGTTTACAGTTATTCCGTATTTCGCAACTTCAAGGGCGATGCTACGAGTCAGCGCTTCCAAGGTAGCTTTACTTGCGCCGTAGGTGATTTGCCCTGCGAAAATTTGCGCCGCATCGGTAGAAAGGTTTATAATTCTACCGTAATCGCCACGGTGGTTTACAAATTCTCTAATCATTAAAATTGTACCACGAACATTAATCGCAAAGGTGTCATCAATTATACTTTGGGTGATTTGTTCAATAGTATCAATACCGTCCATATCGCCGTCGGCTGCGTTGTTAACGAGAATATCCACTTTTTTGTATTTGGCGATTACTTGGCGATAAATTTCTTTTACATTTTCCTCGCTTGTAATGTCACTTTCTATAACAAGGTAGTCAGCACCCATTTCTTTAAGTTTGCTTTCTACAATATCTGTGTTTCCCGC
>JAZOQF010000097.1:0-2157 GCA_045655905.1 Acutalibacteraceae bacterium
AGTTTATTCAAATCAAAATCTTTTCTCACGGCAAATTGCTGTCTTTTAATATTCCTTGGGTTTAACATTCTGATACGCTTTTCGCCGATAGTGTGCATTAAATTCCCTACCCTTCTAAGACATTATCTAAAACAACATTCAAATTGTAAAGAACTTTCGGTCGGGAAAATTCGGCAAAAAAAAAGAAAAACAGCCCTTTTAAAGGGGCTGTTTTGATATATCTGAGGGTTTTCGTGGGTATTTTGGCGGAGTTTGCGATATTTTTTTGCATATTACGAACATCCTTTGTTCGTCGCCTGTTAAGGTTTCGGTGAAAATCTGTGGCGTGTCACCGCCTAAAATTTTCAGCGCATTAGGACTCATAGCTATTTCGTCTTTAGCCGACGGGCCTTTCATTGCAACCAACCGGCCGCCTTTTTTAACAAGCGGCATACAGTATTCCGAAAGCACAGGCATTGAAGCCACCGCCCTTGCTGTTACAAAATCAAATTTCTCACGGTACTGTTTGTTTTTGCCCGCATCTTCGGCACGGGAATGTACCGTTTCGATACCGGTTAAATTTAACTGCGAAATAACCTCGTTTAAAAAGATAAGGCGTTTATTAAGGCTGTCAAGCAATGTGACCTTTATATCAGGGCGAACAATTTTTATCACCATTCCGGGAAAACCCGCTCCCGTACCCACATCTACGAGTGTGGCATTGGGGGGCAATTTCACATTTTTAAAAAACAGAATGCAGTCATAAAAATGCTTAAAAAGTACCTCTTCGGGCTCCTTTATGGCGGTGAGATTCATTTTCTCGTTCCATTCCAAGAGAAGATTGCCGTAAAGGTTTAATTTTTCCTTTATTTCATCGGTTATTTCCACCCCGAACTCAGCACATAAAGGCGCAATTTTCTCTAAGCCAAAATCAATCATTTATGTACGCCTCCAGTCTGTAAATCGGGAAACCTTTTGAAGAAAATTTTTCTTCATACTCGGTCATAATATTCCCCTCGAAATCGCTTTCGTGAAGATTTAACGACACATTTTTAAGGGCAAAACCGCTGTAGCTTAACTCCTCCAACGAGAACTCAAAAAAATGCATATTGTCGGTCTTTTGGTGAATTTCTCCGCCCTCTTTCAAAAGCCGCTTATATATCTCAAGAAAACGTCGGTGCGTCAGGCGGTGACTGGCGTAACCCGATTTTGGAAACGGACAAGAAAAATTAAGGAAAATTCGTTCCACACTTTTTTCTTTCAAGTACTTTTCAAGGTATTCTGCACCACATTTAATAAACTTGACATTTGAAAGATTCATTCTCTTTGCCTGTTCGCAAGCGGCGGTTATAACATTGCCGCTTTTTTCCACCGCGATAAGGTTTATATCGGGGTTACTTTCGGCAAATTCACAGGCAAACTTGCCCTTTCCGCAACCAATTTCAAGGAAAATGGGGTTGTCGTTGCCGAACCAAGTCTTAAAATCGATATATTCCTTTTTTTCTATTGCAGTATTAAAATTTCTGTCCTCAAAATCGCTAATGTATAAAATATCCGAAACGGCTTCTAACCTTTCGTTAAGATATTTTTTCTTCCTCATTCTCATCTTTATAATTCTCCAATATCGTTTTGGCTCTGTCTTTAACCATTTCTATTAACTCTACCGGTTTTATAACCTTTAAATTTTGCCCGTAATTCATAATCCAGGTAACCAAAGCCTCGCTTAAAACCGCCTTGATTTTAAAGCAAAAACTGTCATCGGTCACATCGGTTATGAAAATATTTTCGCCAAACCTGTCAAACACAGGCTCGGCAATATCCTTGTGACACCAGAATTTAATTTCTTTTACATCGCCCGAGTACATACCGAAAAGCTTGTTAGTATAGTCAGCCGTATCAAAAAACTCCTTATAATCACTAACCTCGCTAAAATGTCTCGCACGACTTTCAAGCGACTGTGCAGAATGAATTCTGTCAAGTCTTAGATGTATTAAATTATCATACTTTGCGTGGTTGCCGATAAGGTAATAATGGTCGTCCTGCCAACAAAGTGCATACGGATTTATAACCATTTCCTTAACCTTCACGCCGACATCTCGGTTTTTATCAAGTTGTCGCTGATAATACTTGATTTTAATCTGTTTGCCGTCAGCAATAGCACGGCTTATTTCATCTATA
>JAZOQF010000098.1:0-6918 GCA_045655905.1 Acutalibacteraceae bacterium
TTTTTAAGCGTTGCAGGATCATATTCTCTTACAAAAGATTTGATTATAACAGAAGGAGTAACTAAGGTTAAAACAAAATCGGTCATTTGCTTTATGGTGATTTCGCTAAGCATTTTAAGCTTAGTTAAAGTGACACCGAGCATAATTAAAATAAGTAATATTAAAACCTGTGTCAAAACATTTATAAACATAATAACTTCCTTTAAAATAATAAGACTGATTTTAAAATCAGTCTTAATTATATATCATTCAATATTTTTTGTAAAGGCTAAATATTTCTGCCTCTTTTAACACTTTGATTTCCAAATTTTTTTCTAACGCTGTACAGACATTCATCAACCTGTTCTGTTTTAGTGTTCATATCATCATCTTCAAACATATTTGTTTGCTCGGCATTTATATGTTCCTTTAGGTTAATCGCCCTAAGACCTACCGACCTTAAAGGCTCACCAAATGAGTAGTTTGCTTTAAACAGTTCAAAACCACGCTGTGCTAAGGTTATGGCACAGTTGGTAGGATTTCGGTGCGAGATGCTGAATTCCTTGGTCACTAAAGAGGCGGTTCTTATGTGTACCTGAACTCCACCGGCATACAAATTCTTTTCTCTAAGTGTTTCGCAAAGGGTTTCGGCAAAGCTTAAAAATGCTTTCCAAACCTGTTCTTCATCTGAGAAATCCTTACCGGTGGTGACAGATTTACCCACGCTTTTTGGCTTGTCATTTTCGGTCGGGGTGATAACAGGGGAATGGTCTTCGCCCAAGGCAAAGGCTTTAAGTTCCAAACCGTTTTTTCCTAACAATTTTTTAAGAGCCGTGTCATCGCAATAGGTTATTTCACCAATAGTTCTAACACCTATGCTTTTTAGCTTTTCTAATGTTTGTTTCCCGACAAAAAGCAGGTCGCCAATTGGTAAATCCCATATTTTTTGTTTATAATTTTCACGGCTTATAACCGTTACAGCGTCGGGCTTTTTCATATCCGAGCCCAGCTTTGCAAAAACCTTGTTAAAGCTAACACCGACAGATGCGGTAATTCCAAGCTCGTTTTTTATATCTTTCTTGATTTTGTGAGCGATGTCTTCACCGCTGCCGAAAATTACCGTACTGCCGGTAATATCAAGCCAACATTCGTCAATGCCAAAAGGCTCGATCATATCGGTGTATCTTCGGTATATTGCCTGGGCTTTTTTTGAATAAAGCTCGTACTCCTTATAAATAGGAGGGAGGGTCACCAAATTGGGGCATTTGCGTTTAGCCTCGAAAATAGCCTCTGCCGTTTTAACACCGTGAGCTTTAGCGAGCTCGTTTTTTGCAAGAACAATACCGTGGCGGGTTTCTTTATCTCCGCATACGGCGACAGGCAAATCTTTAAGGGTGGGGTTAAAAACCAAAGAAACCGATGCGAAAAAATTATTCAAATCACAATGAAGAATAATTCTGTCCTGCAAACTCGCCACCCCCAAACATTAGTTCGGTTACATTATAACTCGTATGAACCAAAAAGTAAACAGGGAATTTAATGCATCTTAAACATATCTAATGCTTTGATGTGCATACGTTCTATATGACGGGTGCTGTAATTAAGTATAAGACTAATATCTTCCAAGGTTTTTCCAAATATGTATTTTTGATAAAGCAGTTCACTCAAAACGCCTCCGTCAACTTCGGATATCTGCTTTTCGATTTTAAGACGAAGTTCTAAAGCTTCTTTTAATGCATTATCATAATGAACTTTAAGTTCGGGATTGACATTTGCCATATTTCTTATACGATTGATTTTGGTTTCCTGTAAGAGATAACTGCTTAGGTATTCCTTTTTTTCTTTACGCATTTCTTACCCTCCTTTAAAAGCTTTGGACGGATAAGTGCTACATATTGTCCGTAGCTGTAATTTGAGTTGTTGGCTTTGTTGTAAATATTACATTCACGTACAACCATTTGAAGCGGATTGTGAAACTCAAGATGGCGTTTTTTAAGTTCGCGCCGCCACATTTTTTCACCTTTTGATTTGCAAGCTGCACAACAGTATTCTTCGGTTCCTTTAGGGAGCCGACCACCACAACAACGGCAGTGGGTTAGATTTTTTTCATAAAAGTTTCTGCTTTTGCAATGGGGACATATATAAAACAGTTCAAATGGCGTATCGGAAAAATTATGGCTTTCATAGGTCTTTTCGGGTTCCTCAAAATCGTTTCCACAGTTTTTGCAGTAGTACAAATTAATTTTCTCCTTTGCTTGACAATTACGAAATAATGTATTATAATGATTAAAAATTACGGAATTTCGTATTAACGCCGATTATAATACGTAATTGCGTATTTGTCAAGGACTAAATTACGTAATTTAGTAAAAGGAGAAAATTATGGTATTTGTATATGATTTAATTGAAGAACTTTGCATAAAAAAGGGTGTTAATATTTCTGTCCTTTGCAAAGACTGTGGAATTCACCGTTCTACTATGACCGATTATAAAAAGGGAAGAATAAAGTCTCTTTCGGCTGACACACTTTGTAAAATTGCAGACTATTTTGGCGTGAGTGTGGGGTATTTGTGTGGCGCTCCTTTAGAGGTGGCGAACGAAGAACAATTAAAAATTTTGCTTTTTGGCGAGGGCGTTGTAGTTACCGACCAAATGTGGGAAGAAATAAAGGATTACGCTAAGTTTATCAAACAGAAATATAATAAAAATAATTCTTGACAAAAAGGGCAGTAATAGATATAATATCATTTGTGACATTAGAGGTGGAAGTATGATTATTGATTTGAAACATATATTTGTTACCGATAACTCTGCTCTGCCGATAAGGTATGCTTTGGATTTATCCGATGTAGATTATATGGGTGAATATCCGCTCAAAAAACCTGTAGAAATCGTTGGAGAAATTACAAACAAAGCAAGTCTTGTAAGGTTAGAGGCTATAATTTCTTTTGAGTTTGATGCCTCGTGTGACCGCTGCGGTACCCGAACCGCCAGAACGCATACCTTGAATGTATCAAAATCCTTAGCGACCTCAATCGAGGGTGAGGATAGCGATACTATTATTACAGTTCCGGATATGAAGCTTAACTTGGACGAGTTGTTGTATACGGAAACCGTTACAAATCTTCCTATGAAGCATTTGTGCGATGAAAACTGTAAAGGAATATGCTATAAATGCGGCAAAAACCTGAATGAAGGCGAATGTGCTTGTGTCAAAAAGGAAATTGACCCACGCCTTGAAGCCTTAGCTGATTTACTTAAATAATTGAATTGGATTATCACTTGAAGGAGGTGCCAACATGGCAGTACCAAAGAGAAAGACTTCTAAAGCAAGAAGAGATAAAAGAAGAAACAATTTATGGAAGCTTACCGCTCCTACATTAGTAAAGTGTGAGTGCGGTGCTTACAAGCGTCCCCACAGACTTTGCCCCGCTTGCGGAACCTATAACGGCCGCACAGTAATTGAGGTTGGCGAATAATCTATTAAATTTAAGGTCAGAGGAGGAGAGGTTAATTTCCTTCTCTGATTTTTTTATGTGAGGTGAGTGTAGTGTCGGTTACGGTTAAATCGGTTTTAAAGGGTAGTCCTGCATACAAAATAGGTATGCGAGAAAACGATACCCTCATAAAACTTAACGGCAATGAGATAATGGACGTTCTCGATTATCGTTTTTATCAGAATGCTGAGAAACTAATCGTTGAGTTTATAAACGGCAAAGGAAAAATCAAGTCAAAGCGATTAAAGAAAAAGGAATATGACGAGTTAGGTCTTGAATTCGAAACCTATTTGATGGACAAAAAACATTCGTGCCGAAACAAGTGTATTTTCTGTTTTATTGACCAGTTGCCAAAAGGACTGAGAGATAGCCTTTATTTTAAGGATGATGATTCCCGTTTATCCTTTCTTTTCGGCAATTATATAACCCTCACCAACATTACCGAGCACGAGGTTGAACGAATTATAAAAATGCATATTAGTCCTGTTAATATTTCTGTTCACACCACTAACCCTGAACTTAGAGTTAAAATGATGAACAACAAAAATGCGGGTAAGGTGCTTGATATAATCTATCGTTTTAATGAGGCGGGAATTAAACTGAATTGTCAGCTCGTATTAGTTCCGGGTTATAATGATGGCGAAGAACTCGAAAGAAGCCTTAGGGACTTAACTGCGCTCGAAAATGTTGAGTGTATAGCGGCTGTTCCTGTAGGTCTTACGCGATACAGAGAGGGACTTTGTGAAATTAGCCCATTTGACAAAGAAAGTGCAGAAAAAACGGTTGATATTTTAGAAAAATACAGCGATATCACACTCGAAAAATATGGTGAACGTCGGGTTTTTGCGGCTGACGAGTTTTATATTTTATCGGGAAGAAAAATGCCTGACGCTGAGTATTACGAAGAGTTTTTACAGCTTGAAAACGGAGTGGGATTAGTACCGCTTCTTTTGAACGAGACTGATGAGGCAATAAAATTTAGTGATTATAAATTAGAAAAAAAGCGCAAAATCACTATAGCTACAGGTGAAGCTGCTAAACCTTTCATAAAGTCAGTTGTTGACAAAGTGACAAAAAAATGGGATAATTTGGAGTGTGAGGTAATAGCTGTTAAAAATAATTTCTTCGGTGGTAAAATCACCGTTGCTGGACTTATTACTGCAACCGATATTATTGAACAGTTATTTGGCAAGGAATTAGGAGAAGAACTGCTTATTCCAGCTGTAATGCTTCGTGATGGCGGAGATGTGTTTTTAGACAGTATTACTTTAGATGAATTGTCCGAGAAACTAAGTGTTAAAATTACACCCGTTCTTAATGATGGGTATGACTTTTTAGATAAAATTTTAGGAGTAGTTGAAGAGAATGGCTAAACCGATTGTTGCTGTTGTTGGTAGACCCAACGTAGGCAAATCCACACTTTTCAATAAAATAATAGGAAAAAGGCTGTCTATCGTAGATGACACACCCGGTGTTACTCGTGACCGTATTTACGGCGATGCCGAGTGGCAGGGTCATAAGATTATGATGGTAGATACAGGCGGTATCGAGCCTAAAACCGATGATATAATCTTGAGCAGTATGCGTTCTCAGGCTCAGCTTGCTATTGATACGGCTTCGGTTATAATTTTTGTAACCGATTTAAAAACCGGTGTTACTGCAGCCGATATGGATGTTGCTGCTATGCTTCAAAAAAGCGGAAAACCGATTGTGCTTTGCGTTAATAAGTGCGATAAAATCGGTGATACACCGATGGAGTTTTATGAGTTCTATAATTTAGGACTTGGTGACCCTATTGCTGTTTCTTCGGTTCACGGACACGGAACAGGCGACCTTTTGGATGCAGTTATGGAGCATATTGATGATGCTGAATTTGAGACAACGGATGAAGATATTATAAATGTTGCTGTAATTGGTAAGCCAAATGCCGGAAAATCTTCACTCATAAATAATATTGCAGGGGAAGAACGCTCTATTGTTTCGAATATTGCAGGAACGACAAGAGATGCGATTGACACTAAGGTTACGAGAAACGGTGTGAACTATAATTTCATTGACACGGCAGGTCTTCGCCGCAAATCTAAGGTTGAAGATAATATAGAAAAATACAGCGTGCTTAGAGCTAAAATGGCTATCGAGAGAGCAGATGTTTGTGTTATTATGATAGATGGCGCCGAGGGCTTTACCGAACAGGATTCAAAGGTTGCGGGCTTGGCACTTGAAGAGGGCAAGGCTTGCATTATAGCGGTTAATAAGTGGGATGCGGTGGATAAGGACGGCACCACAATGGATGCGTACCGCAAAAAACTTATGGTCGACTTTTCCTTTATGCCGTATGCTCCTATTGTTTTCATATCTGCTAAAACAGGGCAGAGGGTTGACAGACTTTTTGAACTTATAAAATACGTTAACGAGCAGAACACTATGCGCATTTCCACTGGTATGCTTAACGATATTTTGGCAGATGCTACTGCACGTGTTCAACCTCCCACAGATAAGGGAAAGAGACTTAAAATTTATTATATGACTCAGGCTTCTACTAAGCCTCCAACATTTGTTTGCTTCTGCAACAAGGCAGAACTTTTCCATTTTTCATATCAGAGATACCTTGAGAACCAAATTCGTTCCACCTTTGGTTTGGAGGGAACACCCGTCAGGTTTGTTATTCGTGAAAGGGGAGAAAAATAGTGCTTCTTAGTATTGCAGTTATAATTTTTGCATATTTAGTGGGAAGTATAAATTTTGCTGTGATTTTCAGCAAGGCTTTTATGAAAAAGGATGTAAGAAATGTAGGCAGCGGTAATGCGGGTGCTACCAATGTTTTGCGTAGCGCAGGGTTATTGCCGGGATTGCTGACCTTTTTGTGTGATGCACTTAAAGGGTTTGTTGCAAGCTATGCAGGACTTAAAGTTTTTGAATATGTTTCGCATTTTGAATCGGGTGAATGGGCAATGCCTGCTTACGGAGCATTGGCTTGCGGACTGGCTTGTATGATAGGACACGTTTTTCCCATCTTCTTCCAATTTAAGGGTGGTAAGGGCGTGGCTACAAGCGTAGGTATTTTTGCTGTTTGTAATCCTTTGGCTATTTCACTTGGTCTTGCTGTATTTGCTTTTGTTTTGCTTTTGTCAAAAATGGTTTCTTTAAGCTCATTAATTGCGACCGTTACCGTTGTTGCTCTTTCAATAAAGTTTTATGACCTATATGCAGCTTTTTGGCCGCAGGCGATATTGATAATTATTATGGGCGTCATTATCTTTGCAAAACATAAAGACAATATTAAGCGTTTAATATCTGGCACCGAAAACAAAATCGGAGGAAAAAAGAATGGCTAAGGTAACGGTTTTAGGTTCAGGCGGATGGGGAATGGCATTGGCGTTAGCTGCTAACAAAAATGGATGTGATGTAACACTCTGGTCTCCTTTTGCCGAAGAGGTAAAAG
>JAZOQF010000099.1:0-2242 GCA_045655905.1 Acutalibacteraceae bacterium
ATCTTCGCCTGTGGCACAAGCGGCAAAAGAAGACTGATTTTTAACACTGTCCCAATTCCACATATTTTCGGTTGCGATTTTCACACCATAGCTTTTGGCAAATGGCAGAAGTTCGGCATACATCTCAGCGTTTTCTTCGGCGGTTTTGTCGTTGTCAGGATGAATGACACAAATTTCACCGCCTACCTCTGCAGTACATTCAATAGCTCGTTTTAGATAGGAGCGAACAGCAGGAATATTAACAGGGAAAGGGGCATGTGACTGATTGCAAACAATACCGTTTTCAAGACCTATTTTTTTGAGTTTTCTTGCAAACTCAAGATAGTTTGGCCCGTTAAGTTCATTTTGAATATCTAACGGGGTTTTTGTTCGCCAATCAATTCGACACATATCAAACATGGAAAAATCCCACGCGTCAAAACCCGCTTTGCCGCAAAGTTCAACTGCTTTTTCCATTCCGACTATTCTTGATATTGAATCTATTGCCGTTGAAATTTTCATCAAAAAGTCCCCCAAAACATTTTAATATTATGCTTTAATTTTATTGTACAACTTCGCATTAGTCAAGTTGTTTTACAAAAAATCCGCACGAAAAAATTCGTACGGATTTTTTCAATTTCACTTATTTAAAGAATAACGGTAATTTTTCTAAGAAAATTATATCGTCGCGGTCTGCGGCATCGCCCTCGGCCAAGAATGCACAAGCACCAGCTTCAATAGCACCAGCTTCTGAAACTAATCTCTGCAAGGATTCAAGTGATTCGCCTGTACTTATAACATCATCAACAATAAGTACACGTTTGCCTTTAATCATATTAACTTCGGTTTCACCTAAGTACAATGCTTGTTCATTTTTTGTTGTGATAGAGTTAACGGTTACTTTAAGGCAGTTTTTCATATAAACCTTAACGCCTTTTCTCGCTACCACATAAGGCTTGCCTGACTGTCTTGCCATTTCGTAGGCAATGGGAATACTTTTGGCTTCGGGAGTCAAAATGTAATCGAATTCGGGAACCTTTTTGAGTAGTTCTTCACTGGCTTTTATGGTAAGTTCCACATCACCGAAGATGATAAATGCGGCAATATCCAATTTGTCATTAACGGGGAATTTTTCAAGTTGACGGGTAAGTCCCGCAATTTTCATTTCATAAAATTCTGACATAACAACACCTCATATTAATCAGCCCGGAGGCCAAGCTAAATTTCTGCGTGCTAACAAATGAAAGTGAATATGATGAACAGTTTGTCCACCGTCTTCACCGCAATTGTTAACAACACGGTATCCGTTTTCTAAATTTTCTTGCTTTGAAATAATCGCTACTGCCTCGAAAACCTTGGCAATAAGTCCACTGTTTTCGGCGGTAATTACATCAGCAGAGGAGATATGCTCTTTCGGGATTATAATTGCGTGAAATGGTGCCTTAGGGTCAATGTCCTTGAAAGCTAAAACGAAATCGTCTTCATAAATTTTAGAGGACGGAATTTCGCCAGCTACGATTTTGCAAAATAAACAGTCCGGCATTCTAACACTCCTTACTTTAACATAGATTTTAAAATATCTTTTGCACTCTCAAGTGCATCATCAATTTTAGAAGCGTCTTTTCCGCCTGCCATTGCGCTGTCAGGCTTGCCGCCACCGTTACCGCCTGTGATTTTAGCAACCTCACGAACAAGGTTACCGGCGTGTGCACCGCTTTGTAGAGCGGTTTTACCGCAAGAAACACAGAATGTGATTTTTTCACCGTTAACAGCTGCTAAAACGGTTACCAAATCGTCATTTTCAGCCTTTGCTGTATCGGTCATCTGACGTAAAGCATCGGGAAGGACTCCCTCAAGTTTTTTAGTGGCGATTTTAATTTCACCAACAGTCACGGCATCTTTTAGAATATCATTAAGCTTTGAGCCTGCAAGACGACTTTCGGCATCGTTTAATGCCTGTTTTGTGTCTTTAAGCTCGGTCATAATTGCACTTGCTCGCTTTGCAATATCGTTAGCGTTTTGTGCTTTTAAAATCTCGGCAGTATTTAATGCTAAAGCTTTTTGCTCTTTCAACACTTTAAGAACATTAAGACCTGTAACAGCCTCAATTCTGCGAACGCCTGCAGCAACGCTTGACTCACTTATAATGTGGAAAAGTCCAAGTTTTGAGGTATTGTCTACGTGTGTACCACCACAAAGTTCAACCGAGGTACTGTCTGCTGCTACAACACGAACAATGTCACCATACTTTTCACCAAAGAGT
>JAZOQF010000100.1:0-3335 GCA_045655905.1 Acutalibacteraceae bacterium
GAAGTTAATATTACTTTAAACTGTTTGCTGCGAAAGAAAAAACGCATTTTTGCACTCTCCTACAGAAAGTTGTTATCTGAATTTCTTTCCTCTGCGGAAAACGTAATTTTGGAAACCAATGTCGCCCTCAAGGCGCTTTTGTGTACCCAAAACAACACAGTCAAGCGGATTTGGAGCCACAGTTACGGGAATTCCTGTTTCCTCTGCTACAAGTTCTGCAAAACCACGAAGCAAAGCACCACCGCCTGTAAGGGTTATGCCTCTGTCTATAATATCGGCAGAAAGTTCGGGCGGAGTTTTCTCAAGGGTAAGACGAATGGTGTCGATAATCTGAGAAATCGGGTCTGCCATAGCCTTTCTAACCTCGGCAGAGGTAATAACAACGTTGGCAGGAAGACCGTCAACCTGATTTCGACCTCTGATTTCCACGCTTGTCTCTCCCTCGTAGGGTTTTGCAGAGCCAATATCAATTTTAATCTGTTCGGCGGTGCGGTTTCCGATAATAAGGTTGTGCTTGCGGCGAATGTAGTTAATAATCGCTTCATCCAAATCATCACCCGCAATTCTTATTGATTGTGCGGTTACAATATCTCCAAGGGAAATAACTGCGACTTCACTTGTACCACCGCCGATGTCAACTATCATATTGCCTGCGGCGTCGCCGACAGGAAGCCCCGCACCAACAGCGGCGGCCATAGGCTCCTCAACCAAATCAATTTCAGATGCGCCTGCAATTTTTGCGGCATCCACAACGGCACGGCTTTCAACCTCGGTAACACCGGAGGGTATGCAGATGACCATTCTCACACGGGAGAAGAACGAGCCTTTAAGTGCCACGCTCACGAATCTTTTAAGCATTGCGGCAGTAACGTCAAAGTCGGCAATAACGCCGTCCTTCAAAGGACGAACAGCCACAATCGAGCCGGGAGTTCTGCCTATCATTTCTTTAGCTTCCTTACCAACGGCACGAACTGCATCATTTCTTATATCATAAGCCACCACCGACGGCTCTCTCATAATAATGCCTTTACCTTTAAGACAAACTAAGGTGTTTGCTGTGCCAAGGTCAACTCCGATATCTCTTGTAAACATTTATTTTCTTCCTTCCTTTGGTACGATAAATCTGACTGCCTTGTGAATGTTTGTGATTTCCAATGTATCATCACTTACGGCATGCTCACCGTCAAGTGTCCAGTCAAGGTTTTTACAACCCTTGATTTTAATGCTTTTTGTGTGGAAAAACTTCATTCCCTCACGATTGAGTTCTTGTTTTAAAATTCCGTCAACAAGTGGCTGAAGTTTCAGAATGTTTGTCGGCTTTTCGATTAGCAAGACCTCAAACTCACCGTCGTTAAGAGCGACTGCCTTGTGGTCGAACTTAACTATTCCGCCGACGCTGAACGAATTCGATATTGCACCGAAAAGATATTCACCTTTAATCTTTTTGCTGTCACACTCAAACTCGAGAGCTACAGGTTTTATATTTCCAAGCGACCTCACACCCTCGAAAAAGTATGCGGCCTGACCCAAAACATTTTTAACGTCTTGGTTTGTTGAGTAGGAGGCCGAGGTGAATGCGCCGAATGATGCGGTATAGGTGAAATATTTATCCGAGAACTTTCCAATGTCAAGGGATATTTCCTCTCCCGATACAATATCCTTTGCACACTGACGGATAGATCTTGAAATACCAAGCCCTGTTGACCATTCGTTAAGGGTGCCTGCGGGTATGTAGCCGATAGGAATGTCGGCACCGCCTTGCATTAGTCCTGTAATGGCTTCGTTAAGGGTGCCGTCACCACCGCAAACGACTATCAAATCATAGTCGCCCGTTTTAACTGTGGCAAGTTTTTGAGTTGCATCCTCTCTTGCTTTTGTAGGGTAGACCGTAACCT
This sequence comes from Acutalibacteraceae bacterium, assembly GCA_045655905.1. Taxonomy (GTDB): domain Bacteria; phylum Bacillota; class Clostridia; order Oscillospirales; family Acutalibacteraceae; genus UBA737. The sequence goes on from JAZOQF010000100.1 coordinate 1,896, forward strand.
CGAAATCGGCTTTCGAAAAGATTTCAACCACACCGAAAAGTGCAGTTCTCATTTTTGCTTTTCCCGAGCGGGGATTAACGACTAAAAGTAATTTTTTCTGACTCACCAAAATCACTCCTTGGTACAAACAAAATCAGTTATTGTAGTTAATTGGCAAGGTGGCTGTGGCGTTCAAGTCCTGACCTGCCACGTTGCCGTCCTTATATTCATAAAAAGCTTGAACTCCCACCATTGCGGCATTGTCGCCACAGTATTTAAGGGGTGGATAGTAAAGTTTTAAATTTTTCTTTTCACATTCCTCTTGCAAACGAGAGCGAAGCTCTGAATTTGCAGAAACACCGCCTGCAACGGCAATGTTTGTATACCCGCCGCGCTCGGCGGCTTTAAGGGTGGCGGTGATAAGTATGTCGCACACCTTTTGTCTAAGCGTCGCACACAAAACGGGAATGTCAATTTCTTCATTTTTTTGCCCTGCGTTGTGAATAAGGTTAATGACTGCAGTTTTAAGTCCCGAAAATGAGAAATCAAGGTCGTTTTCTCCTGTTTTCGGTGTAGGCAGAGGATATTTCACAGTATCTGCCGCGGTTGCGATTTTATCAAGTGTCACACCACCGGGGTAGGAAAGACCCATAAAGCGTGCGGCCTTGTCAAAACATTCGCCTGCGGCGTCATCAAGTGTAGCTCCCAATATGTTAAATTTCGTGTAATCTGTAACCTCGGCAATAACCGTGTTACCGCCCGACACCAAAAGACACAAAAAAGGCGGTTTTAAATCAGGGTGTGCGATATAGTTAGCGGCAATATGAGAACGAAGATGGTGAACGGGAATCAAAGGCACACCTAACGAAAGGGCCAACCCCTTTGCAAAGTTAACACCCACAAGCAAAGCACCAATAAGACCGGGGGCAAAGGTAACGGCTACCGCCTCAATGTCGTTATATGTGATGTCGGCTTCCTTTACAGCTTGGTCGCAGACCTCGGATATTGCCTCGGTATGTCTTCTTGAGGCGATTTCGGGCACTACTCCACCGTAAATTTTGTGTTCTTCTATCTGTGTTGCCACAATGTTTGAAAGCACATCTCTGCCTTTGCAGACTGCAACGCTTGTTTCGTCACAGGAACTTTCAATGCTCAAAATTATCATATTTAAAACCTCTTAGTAAGTATAAGTGCGTCTTCTTTTGGGTTATCGTAAAAGTTTTTGCGTTTTCCCTCAACCTTAAAATCCAATTTTTCGTAAAGGGAAAGGGCATTTTGATTGCTGTCTCTCACCTCAAGTGAAACAAAGGCAAGTTCGTTATCACGGCAGTAGGAGAAAACTCGGTTCAAAAGGGCAGTGCCCACACCTTTTTTTCTCATACTCTCGGTTACGGCAACATTTGTAATGTAACCCTCATCTAAAACACAGGACATTCCAACATATCCCACCGTTTTATCACC
>JAZOQF010000101.1:0-11738 GCA_045655905.1 Acutalibacteraceae bacterium
GGTCCTGCAGGTGGATTTGCAGGTATTGGTAACAGTGTGGACGTTCGTTCACTTAACAATTTTTTGGATGCCTTGGATACTTGTGAATACGGCTTGCCGAAAACGGTGTTATTTACTTTAAATCCGTCAGATAATGCACTCATATCTACTCTTTCAGGCTCGTACAGTAAAGATGGTGTTAAAGGACTTATAACACAGGGTCCTGCTTGGTGGTGGTGCGACCATAAAAGGGGAATAGTGGATATGCTTGAAAACACTTCGGTTTTCAGCGTACTTTCTAATTTTGTTGGTATGACAACCGATTCGAGAAGTTTCTTGTCTTTTGTGCGTCACGATTATTTCAGAAGAATTCTCTGTAACTGGATAGGTGAAAAGATAGACAACGGAGAATTCATTTGCACTGAAAAGCAGATAGAAAAATTGGTTTATGATTTGTGTTACGGTAACGCTGTTTCACAACTGAAATAAAAGTGGTGGAGGGGAAATATGTATTCGTTTTTACTTATTGGTCAGTCGAATATGGCAGGACGTGGATTCAAAAAAGACGTTGAACCGATAATAAACAAAAGACTCCACGTATTGCGAAACGGAAGATGGCAGCCGATGGACTTTCCTGTAAATCACGACCGAGGTTTTTCAGGCGTGTGCTTAGCTGAAAGCTTTGCAGACGAATGTTCAAAATTCTACAATACGGATGTTGGACTTATTCCTTGCGCTGATGGGGGAACTAAAGTATCTCAATGGCAACCCGGCGAAATACTTTATGACCACGCAGTTTTCCAAGCCAAACTTGCTCAAAGAACATCGAAAATTGCAGGTGTTTTGTGGCATCAGGGAGAATCTGATTGCTCGGAAGAGGATTGGCCTTGCTATGAGCAACGTTGTCTTAATGTTTTCCAGTCGATAAAAAAGGACTTGGGGTTATCAGATGATATTCCGTTTATCGTAGGCGGTTTAGGTGATTTTTTACCTAAGAAAGCAGAAATGTCTGAACAGTTTTCTTCTTTGGTGAATTACAAAAAGGTAGATAAAGCATTGAAAAATTTAGCTCAGCAGAATGGTTATATAGGATATGTTTCTGCAAAAGACCTTACCTCTAATTCAGATTATTTGCACTTTGATGCTAAATCTTTAAGAATTTTTGGAAAGAGATATTTCGAGAAGTTTAAAGAAATGAATAAGATTATTAAAATTGGTGAGAATGGTTTATTTGATGACGGTCTTACCGAAATAGAAAGAATATGATTTTTAGTTTAAAAGGAGTTTGAAATCATGAAAGAAAAGGTAGTAGTTATAACAGGCGCTGCAGGAGTTATATGTTCTAAAGTGGCACTCAATTTAGCATCTCGAGGAGATTTTATTGTTCTTGTTGATTTGTCGCTTGAAAATGCAGAAAAGGTTGCAGAAGAAATCAGAGTCAAAGGTGGAAAATGTGCGTGCTACGCATGCGATGTAACAAATAAGGCTGCTGTTGAAGAACTTGCTGATAAGGTTATTGCAAATCACGGCAGATGCGATGTTCTTGTGAATGGTGCAGGCGGTAACAGCGCAAAAGCACAGCCAAAGATTATAGAGTTTGACCCACGCGAACTTGAAGAAGACCGTCCTGAGGATATTGTAGGAATTTATAATGTCGATATGGAAGCCTTTGAGGGAGTTTTGAAACTTAACACAATGGGTACAGTTTATCCATTACTTGCTTTTGCGAAATATATGGTTAAACAAGGCGGAGGAAATATTATAAATTTTGCATCTATGAATACATACTGCCCGCTTACAAGAAACTTTGCTTATGCTATGGCTAAAGCTGCTGTTGCTAATTTTACTCAAAGTTTTGCAGCATATTTTGCTAAATGCGGTATTAGAATCAACGCTATTGCACCGGGTTTTATACTTAATCCGAGAAGCAAATTGATTCTCGGTACAGTAGAAGAGGGTCTTACAAAGAGAGGAAAAGATGTTATTGACCATACTCCAATGGGTAAATTTGGTTTGGCAAACGATATATGCGGACCTGTTCGTTGGCTTATTGACGATGAAGCATCAGGCTTTGTGACCGGTATTACTGTACCTGTTGATGGTGGTTTCTTAACATTAAGTGGAGTATAAATGTATGATATTAACTGATTATTTTCGAAGTGAATATGATGTAACCTGGGATTATGGTCTGCAATGCGGAGTAAATCACGGTGTTATACGACTTCCCGAAACCGATGATTTTGACCTTACAGATAAATCGCATTGGGAAACGGTTTACAAACGCTTTACAGATTATGGTATAAAACCAATTATAGTTGAGCCGATGCCAAACTGCGTTCACGACCATATTAAAGCAGGCGACGCTTTGCGTGATGAATCGATTGAAAAGGTTATAAAAATGCTACCTATAATGAAAGAACTTGGAATGGAAAGCATTTGCTTTAACTGGATGGCGCACATTGGTTGGCTTCGTACAAAAAGTGATATTGTTGAGCGTGGCGGAGCTTTGGTGACAGGTTTTGATATCAACGATTTCAAGGATACGGGGAAAGCTATAACCGAAAAAGAGTTATGGGATAACTATGAGTACTTTTTAAAAGCAGTAGTTCCTGTGGCTGAAAAAAATAATATCAAGTTAGCTCTTCATCCTGACGACCCACCGTTGCCGAAGCTTGGTAATGTGTCGAGAATAATGATTACGGGCGACAATATTAAAAAGGCAATTTATGATATTGTTCCAAGCGATATTTTGGGCGTTACTATGTGTCAAGCCACATACCATATGATGGGCGAAGACCTATATAAAATAATTCCCGAATTAAAGGAAAAGATATTTTTTGTTCATTTCAGAAACGCAGTAGGAAATAAACTTTCTTTCAGGGAAAGTTTTCACGACAACGGCGCCCTTGAAATGGCAAAGTTAATCAAGCTTTATAAAGAACTCGGCATAAATGTACCTGTTCGTGTAGACCATGTTCCAACCCTCAAGGGAGAAGATACTAACGTGGCAGGCTATGCGGCTATGGGAAGACTTTTCGCTATAGGATATCTAAAAGGATTATTGGAGAGTAATTAAAATGAATTTTAATGATAGAGAAAAAATAATACAGTTAACACCTTTATGGAAAGGTGAAAGATTACCCGACGGCAGACCGAAGGTTGCGGATAAGTATTTAGACGCGCTTTACGGAATGACCTTGGAAGAAGTGTGGAAACCGATTTACATACTCGGATACGAAAATCAATTTGTAGGTGGTGGATTAGCACCACTTACACCGTTGCATGACGATGGAAGAAAATTAGTTGGCAGAGCTGTGACTTGTACATACTGCCCAACAAGACCTGACCTTCATGAACTCCAATTCGCAAGAGGTGCTGAAGACGGCAGACAAGGAAACTACAATCAATGGGTTATTGATAATCTTATGGAACGTGACGTTGTTGTCTGCGATATGTATGATAAGATTTACAAGGGAACATTCCTTGGCGGAAACCTAACAACAGCCATCAAGAAAAGAACAAAAAACGGCGGCGCTGTTGTATGGGGTGGCGTTCGTGATGTTGAGCAGATGAAGACTGTTCCAGATGTACAGGTTTATTACAGAGGCATTGACCCCACACCAATTCGTGAGTTTGTTATAAAGGACTATAACGATATTACTAACTTTGGCGGAGCTGTTTGTTTGCCAGGTGATGTAGTGTTTGGAGCAGGCGGCGGAGTTTTGTTCATTCCTTCCCATTTGGTTGCAGATGTTGTTGAGGGAGCGGCGAAAACACACGTGAAAGACGATTTTGGTTTTGAAATGATTAGTCAGGGCAAGTTCACGACAGCTCAGATTGATAGAAATACTTGGACCGTTGAAATGCTTGATATGCTACTTGAATGGATTAAGACAGACCCAAGAGGCGAAGAATACCGTGATCTTGATTGGTCTAAAGAGTATGACCTTGCAATTAACGGCGACCCGAATGACACACAGACGGCGTTATAATACATCTTTGTTATACAAAAAACTCCTTGTTATATGAACAAGGAGTTTTTGTATATTGTTTAACAACTATATTTTTACGTTAATACAAATCCTAAAAAACCGTAAGCGGGAATTTCATCCAGTACAACCGTATCTCTTTTTAACTTTCCGTTACCGTTTATAAATCTGATATTGCTATACTCTTTACCGAGTTTAACAATTGGGTTTAATGCTGTATCAATGCAGAAATTCCACACTCCAATTGCTAATTCACCATCATTTTCACTACAGAGCATATATAAATCAGGATTTCCCTTACAAGTGGCATAAAATGACTTGGTCAAGAAATCTTTGTACTGACAACCTCTTGCGTAATGCCTCATTAGAGTGTCGTTTTCTCTCGGGTTTGTGTTGATAACTAAAAATCTCTCACCATTGTCATTTATGTATGTAAAACTTGTTGGAACGGGATTAGAATTTGTATTCCCAATGCTCAAAACTTTTGCGGTTGGTTTTAATTCTAAGTTGTAAGACGGGGAATTGTAGGCGATGATTTTATTGTTATTCTCTAAAAACACCTCATTAATAACGTTTACCGTTTCTCCGAAAGTCTTTATTCCTACATCAATACCTCGTTGTGACAAAATGCAAGCCGCTGCTGTATCAATAATCATTCCGTTTTTAAGAACTTCTAAAGGCAGATTTCTTGCGTTTTCACCAAAAACTATTCCTACACTGTCATTACCCTCATAAACGGTTGGAATTCCGTTGCAAGTAAGGGTACGGGCGGCCTCTGAAAAGAAAAGGGATTCTAAGTTGTACTTTTCCGAAAGCTCATTAGGGTTTTTCATATTCTCAAGCTTTTTAGCATATTCGTAAACTCTGACACCAACACTTTTTTTACCGCAAAAAGCCGATTCGATTTTTTTGTAGAGCAGTTTGTTACGGATATGAAAATCAACATAACCCGTTTCATAATCGGGATTAGCTGTATAATCAAGGGCAATTTTAAGTATTCCGTCAAGCGATTGAGTAGCTCTCAGAGCAGTATCATAGCCTTCGAGTAAACTCGCAGGACATTTAGTTCTCGGTCTTGGCCATACGTCACCCTCGGCAATCAGTTCAATATCCTTGCCCTCAAAATAGCTTTTTTCCATTCGGTTTAGTTCAATAACATCTTGCAGACGGTTATTCCATAGCTTGTCAGCTGCCCAGTAGGGAGCTCCAATTAGCCTTATGAAAGGCTTGGTATTGCCTGCAAATGCTTTAGCAATATCGTATGCATCACCGTCAATATCCCATGCGGTCATAGCAACGCAAAAGCCCATTCTTATTTTCGAATCAATAGTATCTATTGATTCACGCATTTTTAAGGCGAATTTCAAAAGACTGTCTTTATTGATTTTAAGATATGCATCTCTGTATTTGTTCTTTTTACCACATTGAATTTTTTCTTTAAGTTCGGCACGAGTTAACTTTTCGCCGACTTCTTCGCAAATCAACTTAATGTGATTCTCACAAAGACAAACCTGTTCGTTTGAGAAATATCCGTATCTGAAATCATCGTTAAAGACAATCATATCAACGCCACAAGAAGCGATATCCTTAACGGTTTGGGTTGCGAAGTTTAAAAATCTTTCGTCAGTAGGGCAGGCAAAAGAATCAATTTCTTTTCCATCAAAATCGCACATCGTAATGAAATCAAGGCTCTTTTCAATCATAAACGCCCAAAACCACGCTGCAACCTCGAAACCTTGAGTTTTAAAAAATTCAGTAGCTAAGCGAAGCTTTTCTATTTGTTCTAAATGTTTATTTTTATCAGAAAAATAAACTTCGCCCGAATCAACAGATTCTTCAAAATTCAAAAAAACTCTTTTAGCGTCAAGGTTTTTAAGATTTTTAAGAATTTCGTCTTTGCCTTGTTCTTCAAAATTCATACAATTCACAGGAACGCTGATCGTATAGTTTTTCATAAGTTGCTCCATATAAATTTGATGTTTAAAAATCCCGAACTTAAAATGTTCGGGATTTTACTATAATAAGGTTTTAAATTATCTTTGAACTCTACCTGAACCGTCGCCGCCTGCAAGTTTTTCAACTTCGGAAACAGATACACGGTTGTAGTCACCCTCAACAGAATGTTTGAGAGCGGATGCGGCAACAGCAAACTCAATAGCTTCCTGAGTGGACTTGCCTGTTAACAATGAATAGATAAGTCCGCCGCCGAATGAGTCACCACCGCCAACACGGTCAACAATGTGGAGATGATATGATTTAGAGAAGCAGTAGTTCTCACCGTCATAAAGCATACCTGCCCAGTCATTGTCACTTGCAGAGATAGATGAGCGAAGTGTGATAGCAACCTTTTCGAAACCAAATTTGTCAGCCAATTGTTTAGCAACACTCTTGTAACCCTCGTGGTTAAGCTTACCGCCATAAATATCAGTATCTTCTGCCTCAATGCCGAATACGTCCTTTGCATCTTCCTCGTTAGAGATACAAACATCAACATACTGACAAAGGTCGGTCATAGCTGCTCTTGCCTCGTCTCTTGTCCAAAGCTTGCCTCTGTAGTTAAGGTCGCAAGAAATCTTAACGCCCTTAGCCTTTGCGGCAATACAAGCCTCACGGCAAATTTCAACAACATTCGGTCCTAAAGCGGGAGTGATACCTGTAAAGTGGAACCAGTCGGCACCCTCAAAGATAGTATCCCAGTCAAAATCTGATTTATCAGCCATTTGAATAGCAGAATAAGCGCGGTCATAAATACAAACAGAGCCTCTTTGAGAAGCGCCTTTTTCAAGGTAATAAATACCAACACGCTCGCCGCCTCTTGTGATGTTAGAGGTATCAACACCGAAATGACGGAGAGAATCAACAGCAGCCTGACCAATAGCGTGCTTCGGAAGCTTTGTTACATAAGCAGAGTCCATACCGTAGTTAGCTAAGGAAACTGCAACGTTAGCCTCGCCGCCACCAAAGGTAGCTTGCATTTGGTCGTTTTGGAAAAATCTGTAATAACCGTTGGGGGCGAGTCTTAACATAATCTCGCCGAAAGTAATAATTCTTGACATTTTTTATTCTCCATTCTAATTTTTTAAATTTTGCATATATTTATGCATTGTTTCTGCAACTATTTTACTGTGTGCAACCGCTTCCACTACAGTTCTTGCTCCATTAACAACATCTCCTGAAGCAAAAACACCAGGGCGACTTGTATTACCGTATTGGTCAGCACGCAAAAGGCCGCTTTTATTAACCTCAAGTCCTGTAGTGGATGAAACAATAACGTTTCTCGGACCTTGGCTAATCGCTATAATAACCGAAGTTGACGGATAGAATGTTTCACTATCTTTTATTTCGGTATAATTACCATCCTCGTCTTCTGTAACTTGGCGAAATACAACACCATCGTCTAAAATTTCTACAGGTTTTTGGTTATATTTAAACCTTACTCCTTCAAGTGTAGCATATTTGAATTCATAATCATTTGCTGCCACTTGCTTATCGATGGAGAAACAGGTTACTTTTCTGCTTCCGTTACGAATTGCCGTTCTTGCCACATCCATAGCGGCGTTTCCTGCACCAATAATGGTAACTTTATCTCCAAGCTTGTAGACATCAGGATTGGTAAGATAATTTATTGCGAAGTGCACATTCCCAAGGGTTTCACCTTTAATGTGTAGTGTGTTGGCACGCCATACGCCTGTTCCGATAAATATTGCCTTGTATCCGTCGCGGAACAAGTCGTCGACGCCGATTGCATCACCTATACGAACGTTTGGACGAATTCGTATTCCCTTAAGTTCAATATGGCGATATTGTAAATCATCTAAAATACTTTTGGGTAAACGAAATTCGGGTATACCGTATCTTAAAATCCCACCGATTTTATCCTTGCTTTCGAAAATTGTCACTTGATATCCATATCGTGCTAATATAATAGCAATAGTCAGCCCTGCCGGACCTGAACCAACGATAGCTACTTTAGAACCGTTTGAGGTGGCAGGACCTTTAATCATTTTAGGCGCATAAGAACTAGAAACATAACTTTCGATAGCAGAAAAATGTACGGGATTACCTTTTTTAGCTAAAACACAATGACCTTCACACTGCTTTTCGTGATTGCATATAAGACTGCAAATTGTTGTTAACGGATTATTATAAAACAATACCTTACCGGCTTCATCTAAACGATTGTTTTTTAAAAGCCTAATAATTTCAGGAATAGGTGTACTAATCGGACAACCGTTAATGCATGATGGTTTTTTACACTCTAGGCAACGATTTGCTTCATCTAAAATATGCAATGCCATTATTGTTGTTCCATCTTTTCGAGTGATTCTTTTACGAAAAAGCTACCGCCGATAGCTTCGATTTTATCAAATGCTAAGAACTCATCAATGTTACTTCTGTCAACACCGCCTGTAGGAATAAACTTAACCTGCGGGAACGGAGCAGATAAAGCCTTTAATGCCTTTAAACCGCCGTAAACATTAGCGGGGAAGAACTTAACGGTAGTAATACCGAGGTCTAAAGCCTGCATAATCTCGGTGGGTGTAACGCAACCGGGATAGTAGGGTATATTATTCTTCTTACAAATCTTTGCAACTGCTACAGAAAGACCGGGGGAAACAATGAACTGTGCTCCTGCTTTCAAAGCCTCTTTACACTGTTTTGCGTTAATAACTGTACCGGCACCAATGCTCATATCGGGAAAAAGCTTGCAAGCTAATGCAATAGCCTCTGCGGCACAAGCGGTGCGGAATGTGATTTCAGCACAGTTAATACCGTTATTTTTGAGTGCGGTTAAAATTTTCTCGGTTTCACCGAGTTCTTTGATAACCACAACGGGAACAAATTTTTCCATAGAAACAACTCCTCTATTCATATATGCAAAATGCATTTTATTACATAATAATTTTATCATAATTTGTCCTGTTGTCAAGTAGTATTTACACTCTTTTTTACCAAAAAACATATTGCTTTAGATAAAAATTTATAATATAATTATGTTAAAGTAAAACGCAACGAAAAAATTGGTGATTTATATGATTTATACACTTACACTTAATCCTGCTATTGATTATGTTCTAAGATTGGGCAATCTTAATATAGGCAATATCAACCGTTCTAAAAATGAAAATATTTATTTTGGCGGAAAGGGTATAAATGTATCCTTGATTTTAAGCGAGTTTGGTGTTAAATCTGTTGCTACTGGTTTTGTTGCGGGTTTTACGGGAGATGCATTGATTAAAGGTATTTCCTGTGAAAATATTAAATGCGATTTTGTAGAACTTAACAATGGAATTACCAGAATCAATGTTAAAATCCGACACGGCGAGGAAACCGATATCAATGCGCAAGGACCGATGGTCGATGAGATCGACATTGATAGGTTGTTCCAAAAGCTTGATAATATGAATAAGGGGGATTGGCTCATCTTTTCGGGTAGCGTGCCTTCTAATTTGCCGCAGGACATTTATGTGAAAATAATTGAGAAAATTAAAACAAAGGGAGTTATTTTCTTAGTTGATGCCCAGGGAGAACTTTTGCTAAACACTCTCAAATACAACCCATTTTTAATAAAACCTAATGTAGATGAATTAGGCGAAATTTTTTCGGTTCAAATCACTAATACTGCCGATGCTCTTAAATATGCCAAGGAGCTTCAAAAAATGGGTGCTAAGAATGTACTGGTATCCCTTGGTAAAGACGGCGCGGTTTTGCTCAATGAAAACGGTAAGGAATATGTTATATCCGCTTGTACAGGAAAGGCTGTTGACAGTGTTGGCGCAGGAGATTCAATGCTTGCGGGTTTTGTTGCAGGGTATATTTTGAATGGGGATTATAATTATGCATTAAAGTTAGCGACCGCATCAGGCTCTGCAACAGCTTTTACTCGAGGTCTTGCTAAAAGGGAAGATATAGAAAAACTGATGAACGAACTGATATAATTTAATTTTTATTAACATTTTCAAATGCTTTGTGTTTTATAATATTTATGGAAGGAGCAATGCACTATGAATTTCAGATACAGGCTTATGCAATTTATGTCGGGAAGATACGGTTCTGACAGTTTGACGAATGCCTTGTTTATTTTTGCGGCGATAGTATCCTTTATAAATATTTTTGTAAGGTCTTGGCTTATTCAACTTTTAGTATATGCTTTAATATTTTTTGCTATTTTTAGGGTTTTGTCCAGAAACATTGAGGCAAGACGGAGAGAAAATCGCTTTTTTAATGAAAAGGTGAATGTTTTTAAAAGTAAAGTAGAGCTTTATAAGAGCCAAAAGAATGATAAGTTTCATGTGTATAGAAAATGTCCTGCCTGTAAGGCTGTTTTAAAACTGCCTCACAGGATAGGTGAGCATACTACTGTTTGCCCTCGCTGCAGCAAGGAATTTAAAGTTAAGGTGAGAAAATAAGTTGTTAACCCACGCTAAGTAGCGTGGGTTTTCTCTTTAAAAAAGTTTGACAACGTATAGTGACTAATGGTATAATAATTCTGTTTGAAAGGTGGGATAAAATGCGGCTTTTATGCATTGGTGATGTTTGCTCACAAGGCGGTTGTGAAAAAGTACGCTCTACACTGCCTTTTCTTAAAAAGGAGCATAATATTGATGTCGTTATAATTAACGGTGAAAATTCTGCTGACTCAAACGGTGTAACACCCTATAGCGCAGATTATCTTTTTGCCTGCGGAGCGGATGTTATAACAGGTGGTAATCATTCTTTCAGAAATGAATCGATTATTGATTATTTGGATTCTAATAAGTTTATTTTGCGTCCGCATAATCTACCTGATGCTCAAAGCGGAAGAGGGTACTGCCTTTTGGATATGGGCAGATACACCGTGGCTGTGATTAACCTTTCGGGTACGATTTATCTTGAAAGGCTAAAGGCGTCTAATCCTTTTTTGTGCGCTGATGAGTTAATTGAAAAGGCAAAATTGGATGGAGCTGATATAATTGTCGTAGATTTTCACGCCGAAGCTACGAGTGAAAAGCGCGCTTTGGGACTTTATCTTGACGGCAAGGTATCGGTTGTTTTCGGTACGCATACACACATTCAAACAGCAGATGATACCATTCTGCCTTTAGGTACGGGTTATATAACCGACCTTGGAATGACAGGACCCGAAAACTCGGTTTTAGGGGTTAAGAGTGAAATAATCATTAACCGATTAAAATCGGGGGATATGTCTAAATTCGAGATGGCAGAGGGAAAGTGTCAGCTCAATGGCTGTATATTCGAAATTGATATTAAAACCGGTAGAACTGTTTCTACCGAGCGAATTATTATTTAAACGGAGTTATTAAATGAAATTTAAACGACTGCTGTGCTGTTTTTTGATTTTTTGTTTGCCTATCACGGTTATAGGGTGTAGTGAAAAAACTCAAACACTATCAAATGATGAGGAAATAACCGAATTGACCGATGAAGCAATAGCGAAGAGAGATTATTTAACATTACTATATTCTTCGGCTGACAGTTTTAATCCGTACACCTTAAAAACTGATGTTAACCGCCAAATTGTTAAACTTATCTATGAGCCGCTTATAAAGGTTAACGATAGATTTGAACCTGTAAATGCATTAGCAAATTCGGTTAAAATTAAAGATGATGTGTGTACCGTGACGCTTAAAACTGCAAAGTTTTCGGATGGCACGCCTGTTACGGCAAATGATGTGATTTATTCATATAACCTTGCTAAAAATTCGGCTACTGTTTATGCAGATAAGCTTTATGAAGTGAGCTCGGTTTCAGAGAAAAACGGTAAGATTG
>JAZOQF010000102.1:0-11571 GCA_045655905.1 Acutalibacteraceae bacterium
ATGCTGATACCCGACCCTTCGGGCAATTTCAAAGAGGTGCTGCAGATTTGCCGTCTTGAAGATGAACGCCTTGTATACAAAAAACAGGGTGTAGTTTGGAATTTCCCCGCTTCAAAAAAAGGCAGAGTAGAAATAGAATTATCCGTTCTTTCAAGCGGTGTTTCAGTTTCACTGACAGACCATTGGTACAACCCTACAGATGAGACTGTTGCCGACGAAGCCCACATCAATTTTAAAGTTAAAGATAAATGTGATTGGACAACTGTTGTGATTGAATATGACACTAATTCAGGTACAGCAGACATTTCTATCGGCGATGTTAAGCAATCTATAAAAATCAAACAAGATGCGCCTAATGGTCTTTCTTATCTGCATATTCAGACCTTAGCAGAAACAGAGGACTTAAACGGAACCTTAATCAGAACCTTTGAAAAAGTGTAAAACTATATTTTTGTATCGGAGTTTTTCAAAATGAAAAAAGAATTGGGATTATCTATAGGCAACGCTGCAGAAAATGTTTTTTCAAGCGGTCTTTTCGACTGCATTGAATATTGTGTCGGCGCTAATTTTAACCTCCAGAATGCCTTTGATGTATGGGAAAAAAATATTAAGATTATTAAAGACCTATGCAAAAAATATAACGTGAGATTACATTCTTATCATCTTCCCTTTAACGGTGAAAGGTTTAATGGATTTTATATGCACGCCCCTGCTTCGCTTGACAAAACCATTAGAGACAACACCCTTAAACACACCAAGAGATTGATACAAAATATTTCCGATACCGGTGTGAAAGTTGTTGTTTTGCACGGCAGCCTTCGGATTTTGGAGGAAGAACGACAGGCAAAGGTTGATGCCTTCGTAGAGTATGTCCAAAACCTTTGCGATTTTTGCAAACCCTATGGAATAACCGTTGCAATCGAAACCTTGCTTGAGTGCTGCATAGGCGGTGGCGGTGATGTCCCCGAAAATCGCATTGCAGAGCACAAATATATTATGGAAAATGTGAATCGCAGTAACGTGGGAATTTGCCTTGACAACAACCATTTTATAAAATCGGATTGTATTGAGTTTGTGAAAGAATTGGGACAGTATGTTGTAACCACACATTTTTCAGATTATGATGGTATAGAAGAACGCCACGCTATGCCCGGAAAAGGCATTACCGATTGGAAAAAACTGACGAGTTTACTCGAAGAAAAAGGCTATAAAGGTCCTTGGCTTTTCGAAGTTGGTTTCGCAGAAAGCGGAAAACCAACCGATGAAGAACTCAAAGAACTTGTTGACGGCTGGAACGCTATACTCGAATCATAACTACCGATAGTATTTACACAATTATACCCCCGAGAGTGGATGCAAGCAGCCACTCTCGGGGGTAGTGTTTAGTCAATTAATTCATACTTAAATTATCATCCCATCGCAATTATTTGGATGATGTCAAGAGCTCAATAGCATATTTAGCGCATTCGGAAAGATATTGACCTTTGCGACGAACAATGGCCGGTTGCCGTTGAGATACCGTTCCTTTCAGTTTATAAAGAGACATATTCTCATCAAAATTTTCATGAGATACAAACTGTATAGGCAGCAAGGTTGCACCTACTCCGGCCCGTGCCAGAGCCCATGCAGTAGTCAAACCTACTACTTCTGATGCAATATTGGGGTGGAATTCAGCAGATATACAGAGTTTGTCAAATATCTTCCTCATCTCTTGATTTTGTCCTACTACTACAAAGGGCAAAGAACTACATTGTGCAAACTCCAGTTCCCCATCTTGACGATTAGAAAGTTCTGAACTAAGCGCTTTTGGAACAGCTAAAACCAATGCGTCAGGTTCAATCGGGGTTATTTCTAAGACGGAGTCATCGACAGGAAGATTTACAATAGCAAAGTCAAAATTGCCTTCTGCCACGTCTTTTTTTAATTCGCTGCTTCCGGCTTCATGCAAAATAACTTCAACACCGGGAAAACGTTCACGCACTTTTTTAACAACATTGGGAATCAGATAGGTACACCGAAATGGGGAAATTCCAATTGTCAGGCTACCTTTTTCTCCACTGCGAAAGGAATCAATAGCATTAAGCAATTGTTTTTCTTTATAAAGGAGTTCTTGTGCATGCTGTATGAAAAACTTGCCTGCGGGTGTTAAAGATACGGGTGTGGTGGAACGGTCGAATAATTTAACGCCTAAATCCTGTTCTAAACTAAGAATTTGTTTGCTTAGTGCCGGCTGAGAAACATTTAGTTTTTCTGCAAGCTGAGAAAAATTGCCGATTTCTGCCAATGCAATGGCATATTGCAGTTGACGAGAATTCATATCATTACCCCCCACTGTAATAAAAGTTGTTTTCTAAGTAAATTATACTATTATGTTGATCAAAATGCAAGAAGTTATTTCGAAAAAGTTATAAAACCTATTGACAATATGGAATAATTATGCTAATATTGTACTGCTATTCACTATTTGGAATAAGTTCTATAACCCAATCTTGAAATAAGGGAGTATTCATTATGGAAGCATTATTGTATTTAGGCATTATGCTAGCGGTAATCTGCGTATGGTTTTTGGCTTTCAAGCGTCCTGTTTATGAGGCAGTTTTGTTAGCTTTTATCATTCTGCTAATCGTCACAGGAACATGGAACAACATTTTGGTTTATATTGATGAGAGCTTATCCACATCGTTGCTCTATTCAATGGTTGCATTTGTTTCACTATCTATTCTGTTGAACAAAACTAAAATTGTCGATAGTTGCATTGCTGTTATCCTTTCTCTTATCGGTCGTGTAAAAGGTGGAGCAGGTTATGCAGCGGTTGTTGCCAGTTCCTTTATGGGTGCTTTATCAGGCTCCGGTCCCGGAAATGTTATGGCTACGGGCACATTGACCATTCCGGCCATGAAACGTACCGGATTCCCTGCAGAATTGGCGGCAAATATTGAATCGAATGCAAGTTATCTTGGAAATATGATTCCTCCCTCTTCTAATATTGTTGCGGCAATGGCAGCGCTCACAACTTTTGCCGCCGGTGCCGGTATCGCTGAGGTGACCCAAGGTCAGTTTTGGATTGTATTATGGGGAGTGTCTTTTTGGTTTATTCTTCAGCGTGTGCTAATGGTATGGGCTTTCTGTAAGTATTATAAAGTTAAGCCAATGAAAAAGGAAGAACTGCCTAATTTGAAGGAAACGTTGAAGAACGGATGGCAAGCTTTACTGCTTCCTTTAATCATTCTTGTACCATTTATCTTGGATGCGGTATTTGCTGATAATTTCTTTGTGGCACGTTTGGGAGCAGACGGCGCAAAATACTTATCTAAATCCGTTTTATTGTTCACTGCCGGAATTTCTTCCATTTATGCTTGCTTGATTGCCAAGGATAAATCTGCAGTTACTCCTGCGAAAGTAGCCAATATGTTTGCAAATGGTATAAAATCTATTTCTCCGGCTATTGGCGTTTGTGTGTTTGGATATATGATAGGAGCAATGTTTGAAGATTTGGGCGTTGCTGAATCTATGGGCACGATTATGTCTAGTTGGAATTTTGGTAAATTAGGAATAGTTTTGGCTATTTGCGTTATTACTTGCATTATGGGCATGGTAGTTCCCGGCTCTTCTCAAGTTGTTATCTTTGGACCTGTATTTATTACACTACTTGCCAACGTTGGCGTCAACCCTATTTTAGCAGCTGCAATGTTGCCTTGTATTTGCGGTGTTATGTGTGGCATTACTCCTCCTTTGGGATTGGGTATGTATGCCGGCATGACTATTGCAGAGTCAGATTTTAGTAAAACCTTTAAGAATAACCTGTGGTGGGTAGCTGCTCAGTTTATTTTACAGGTAGTCATTTTGATGGGTTGGATACCCGTCTTTGGGTTGTAAGAGAGGTGCGATTATGAAAGATTTTATAAAAAATATTTCTAATGTATTGAAAACGATTTTTGGATATGGAATTATGGCAACATTGTTTGCCGGTGGTCTTACCTTTTTCGGTTATGTAACTGCGCTGATTATCGGCGGAGATATAGCAACTGCAATATGCACCGTTATCTATACTAAGATTATCCCGATAATCATCTATGTTTCCGTTATTATGGTATTGCTCGGTTTGGTTATTATGTATATGAACGGCGAGGTCGCATTGACACCCGAGAAGAAAAAAGCAAAGCACCACAAAGGTGAAGTATAATCGTAAAAGGCGAAGAACTACACTAGCTTGTTGACAACTGGAATACTATACTAAAATAATAAAGCCATCTGACGAGATATTTCGTCAGATGGCTTTATATTATTTCTTTAATTTAAGGAAAGGTTTTTCAAGCACCTTGAAGAGTGCCACACCACCAACAACGGCGATTACAGCATTTAAAAGTGTTGAGCTTTGTGAAAGCAAAGCTGTAACGAATGCCGCATCAACCGTCGAGCCTGCAAGGCTATACTGAACCGTTTTCCAAAGGATTTCCCCTGTTAAATTCACTATCATTCCTGCTACCGCACCGATTGTAGCGGCAACTGTTTTAGATTTTAGTTTTTGGCTCAAGATTGTGTAGACAAGGCCCACCGTAAAACCAATTAAAAACTTCAAAAGAAATGTTTTGGGGCTTGAATCTGCGTGACCGTTTAAAATATCATAAAGTCCCATACCGATGCTTCCTGCAAGTCCACCTTGCCAACCACCGATAAGCAAAGCCGCAAGCACAACAATTAGATTACCGAAATGCACAAACATAGGTCCAACAGGGAAAAAGAAAACCGTTAAAGCTATGTAACAAAGAGCGGCAAAAAGTGCAATAAAGGTTATATTTAGCACACTTTGATGTAGATTTTTTTTCATAATAGCGTTTCCTCCACTTGCTATTTTAATTTGTTAGTGGTATTATACTACTAAAGTGTCCACTTCAAAATAACCAATTTACACTTTTTTTCGAAAGGACAGTTTTATGCTTTTAGATTTTGCAGATATATCATCAACCCATAAAGGCAAACTTTACTTAGAGTTTTACAACCAAATAAAGAAAGCTGTGGCAGAGGGCGTTTTAAAAAAAGGAGAACGCTTGCCGTCGGTTAGAGAGGCGGCGGCTCAGTTAGGTGTTAGCCGCACAACAGTTGAAAATGCATACACCCGTCTTTGCATCGAGGGTATTGCCGAAAGTCTTCCGCAAAGGGGATATTTTATAATTGGTATTCCAAAAAGCCACAGTAATGCGGTTTCAGAAAAGACTGTAAAAAACGAAATCAAGTATGATTTCTCGAGCCGTTTGGTAGACCCTGATGCATCTGACACCGAGCTTTGGAAAAAGTTGGTGAGAAGTGTGCTGTGGGATTCGGGCGAACTCAATTCTTATGGTGAACCTCAGGGCGAATTCGGTCTTCGCAAAGCTTTAGCCGAATATTCATATAAAGCAAGGGGTGTTTATGCTACTGCTGATAATATCGTCATTGGTGCCGGTGTGGGACCACTTCTCAATATTCTCTGCCGTCTTTTAGGACGTGATATTACTGTGGGATTTGAAAACTCGGGCTTTGAGGAAGCAAGAAGTATTCTCACCGATTACGGAATTGAATGTTTTAATATTGATTCGGACCAATCGGGTGCAACCCCTGACTCCCTTAAAGAACTTAATCCCGACATTTTGTTTTTGCTCCCCTCTGCCCTTTCGAAAATAAGTCCAATGTCTCTTTCAAATCGCCGAAACTTTTTTTGTAACTGGGCAGAAAACGAAGATAAACTCATAATTGAAGACGATTATAACGGAGAGCTGCGCTACACAGCAAGAAGTATTACGGCATTTCAGCGAAAAATGCCGCAAAAAACAGTTTACATAGGAAGTTTTTCAAAGTTGTTGCTACCAAGTGTTAGAATTGCTTATATGGTCTTGCCTGATTTTTTGTCACGAAAATTTAAGTCTCTTTCCGCCAATTACAACCAGACCTGCGGCAAAATCGAACAGTTAGCGCTCGAGAAATATATTGTATCGGGTGCTCTCGAAAAGCATCTTAAAAAACTAAGACGCCTTTATTATACAAAAAGTCAGTTGATGATGGGAGAATTAAAGGAAAATCTTGAATTTTTTAAATCTGCTACACTTTTTGAGTCCTCGCTAACTGTAAATGTGGAATTAAGCAACAGTTTTCAATGTGATGAGATTATAAACAACCTCTTAAAAAACGGTGTGAAAATAGCGGGTTTTAAAGAGAAAAATATTCTTAAACTTTGTTTTGGAGGTATTAAATCCGAAAAAATACACGATGGAATAATTTCTCTTAATAAAATTTTGAAAAATTAGCAGTTTTTTGTTGAAAAAAATTTTTGTTTATAATATACTATAAGTTGTAGATATATATTTATATCAATACAATATATTTATTTGGAGGCTCACATAATGCTGAAACGAATTCTCTGTTTAACCCTATGCTTTTTAATGATTTTACCCTTTGCCGGATGTCGAAAAAAGGACTATACTTTAAGTGTCGACAATGATTCCAACAAAGAGTCCGTTGATAGCTCGGGCCTCTACCTTAACCCCCTTACCGGCGAAAAGAATTTAGATAAAAAAACCGCTTTACAACGTTCCGTTGCAATCATGGTGAACAACATTTCGCATGCCCAAAAGGTGCAAACAGGACTTAACGACGCTGATATTGTTTATGAAACTGAGGTTGAGGGCGGTATCACCCGTCTTTTAGCAGTTTTCAAGGATTTCAAAAATGTAACACAAGTAGGTACTGTACGTTCTGCTCGTTATGTTTACATAGATTTGGCTGCGGGTCACAATGCTATTTACGCATATCACGGCATTAACAAAGCCTACGCTAAACCCCACCTTGATGCAGTTGATTCTATTGTAGTTGGCGAAAATAACGGTGGCGGTCGTGTTTCAAACGGTTTGGCAACTGAACACACCCTTTATGCTTACGGCGATAAGATTTGGGAGAGTATCGAAAAGAAATTTGATACCACCCTTAAAAGCGAAGAGGCTCCCTTCGCTTCCTTTGCTGATGAAAAAACTCCTGTAAAACTTGAGCTTACTGCAAACTCTGTAACCGTTCCTTTCTCTTCCTCGTACAAATCAACATTCAAATACAACGAGGAAACTGGAAGATATACTCGCTACTTTAAAGAAACCGAGCGCAAAGACTATAAAACTGGTGAAAGCGTTACTGTTAAAAATGTGTTTGTTCTGAACACAGATATTTCCTACTATTCTGATAACTACTGCAGAAATGTAGACCTCACTTCCGGTAGTGGTTATTACTTTGTAAACGGAACCTATCAAAAAATTAAATGGAGCAAGGGTAATGCTTCCAGCTCATTTACATTCACTAATGAGGACGGCTCTCCCCTTACAGTTAACCCTGGTAATTCTTGGATATGCATCGCAGACAAAACAACATCACAACCTGTTATTGGTGAATAAATTTAAAAGCTTAGCACATTTGTGCTAAGCTTTTTTTATAAGTTCTCTTAAATAATTCATTTTTTCTCTGTCAGGCTCGGGTGTATCCTTTAACGGAAATTCAATTTTAAGGCTGTCATATTTCGTCTGACAAAGTTTTCTGAAAGGTAAAAGTTCTATTTTTTCTACATTAGAATATTTACCGGCTATTTCCCTTAACCTTAAAATATTATCCTCGCTGTCGTTAAGGTCGGGTATTATTACCTGTCTTATCCAAGTGGGGATATTTTTTTGCCCCAAATATTCAAGAAACTCAAGTACCTTTTCAAGACTAGCGCCTGCATTTTTTTGATAATCTTGATCGTTTGTATATTTAATATCGAGAAGTACCAAATCGGTGACACTTAAAAGTTTTTTAATTTCGTCATTTAATGTGTAACCGCTTGTATCAAGACAGGTGTGTATCCCGTTTTGTTTGCAGCCTTTAAATATTTCGGTAGCAAATTGGGGTTGACATATCGGCTCACCGCCCGATAATGTAATGCCGCCTGTGTTACCGAAATAGTCTTTATATTTCATTGCCTTTTCGACAATTTCCTCAGGGGAATATTCCTCCCCCTCGTCAAAAGAGCGAGTTTCAGGATTGTGACAGCAAAGACAGTTAAGCGGACAACCCTTAAAAAACGCTACAAACCTGACACCGGGACCGTCCACCGCTCCCAAAGACTGAAAAGAGTTAATTCTGCCCTTCATATCTTTTACATTGCACCGTGGAAGGTACGGCTTATAACCTCACGCTGATGCTCACGAGAAAGCTTGTAGAAATTAACAGCATAGCCAGAAACACGAATGGTAAGATTCGGATATGCTTCGGGGTTATTGTAAGCATCGATTAAGGTTTCACGGTTTAACACATTTATGTTAATGTGGTGTGCTTTTTTGGTGAAATAACCATCAAGAATGTTAACAAGGTTTTCAACACGCTCGTCCTCGCTCTTGCCGAGTGCTTCGGGAACGATTGAGAATGTATTTGAAATACCGTCACGGCAATCGTTATAATCAAGCTTTGCAACCGAGTTGAGCGATGCCAAAGCTCCGTTTTCCTCACGGTTGTGCATTGGGTTAGCACCTGGTGCGAAAGGCTCGCCTGCTTTTCTGCCGTCAGGTGTGGCAGCTGTGTTCTTACCATACATAACATTAGAGGTGATAGTAAGAAGTGACAGTGTGTGCTCGGCTTGACGGTAGGTAGGAGTTTTTCTGAGTTCCACAATAAATTTATGTGCCATTTCCTTAGCGATAAGGTCAACACGATCGTCATCATTGCCGAATTTCGGGAAAGAACCAACAGTATCAAACTCAGCAATAAAACCGTTTTCATCTTTTATTCCGCTAACGTGAGCATACTTGATAGCGCTCAACGAGTCAGCAACTACAGACATACCTGCAATACCGAATGCCATAAAACGATGAACGTCAGTATCGTGAAGTGCCATCTGAGATTTCTCATAAGCATACTTATCGTGCATATAGTGGATTACATTCATGGTGTTAACATAAAGTTTTGCCAACCACTCAATGTAAATCTGGAAACGCTCCATTACATTATCATAATCGAGTTTTTCGCTTGCAAGAACGGTCATCTGAGGACCTATTCTCATACCGGTAGAAACATCATAACCACCGTTAATAGCAATAAGCAAAAGCTTAGCCAAATTACAACGTGCACCGAAGAACTGCATTTCCTTACCGATTCTCATTGCCGAAACGCAGCAAGCAATCGCATAATCGTCACCGTAAATCGGACGCATTATGTCATCATTCTCATACTGAATAGAGTCAGTATCGCAAGAAACTTTGGCGCAGAAGTTCTTAAAGCCTTTTGGCAAAGATGTTGACCAAAGAACAGTAAGGTTCGGCTCGGGTGAAGGGCTTAAAGTATAAAGTGTGTTAAGCACACGGAAACTGTTTTTTGTAACGAGGGTTCTTCCGTCCTCTCCCATACCGCCTACAGCCTCGGTAATCCACATTGGGTCACCGCCGAAGAGCTCATTATATTCGGGCGTGCGCAAGTGACGTGCAAGACGAAGTTTAAGAACAAAATCGTCCATTAACTCCTGAGCGCCCTTTTCATCCAAAATTCCGGCCTTAATGTCGCGCTCAATATAAATGTCAAAGAATGTGCTAACTCTGCCCAAAGACATGGCAGCACCATTTTGCTCCTTGATAGCAGCAAGGTATGCAAAATAAGTCCATTGAATTGCTTCTTTAGCATTAGATGCGGGCTCACTGATGTCGAAACCGTACATCTCTGCCATTTCTTTCATAAGTTTTAAGAATTTGATTTGGCGGAAAAGTTCCTCATCAAGGCGGATTTGGGGTGTTGTGCACTCGGTTTTTCCTAAATCCTTTTTATCTTTTTCCTTTTCTGCAATAAGGCAGTCCACACCGTAAAGTGCTACTCTACGGTAATCTCCTATGATTCTGCCTCTACCGTAAGCATCAGGAAGGCCTGTAATAACGTGGGTTTTGCGGGCAAGGCGCATTTCATCCGAATATGCTCTGAAAACGCCATCGTTATGGGTTGTCCTGTAACGGAACTCACTCTCGATTTCCTCGCCAAGCGTATAACCGTATGCCTCACAAGCCTGTCTTGCCATACGAATACCACCGAAAGGATTAACGCCGCGCTTTAACGGAGCGTCGGTTTGAAGTCCCACGATAAGTTCGTTATCCTTATCAACATATCCCGGAGCATAGGTTGTGAGCGAAGAAACGGTATGCGTGTCTATATCCAACACACCGCCGTTTGCCCTTTCTTTCTTAAACAACTCCTGAACCTTAGCTAAAAGATTAGCGGTTCTATCGGTAGGTTTTGTTTCTAAGAAAGAATCATCACCCTTATATTCATTATAATTACACTGAATAAAGTCGCGAACATCGATTTCATTCTTCCAATTTTCGCCTTTAAATCCATTCCAATTTTTGTGTTCCATTTCTTTATTTCTCCTTGTACCGAAATACATTATCTTGGTGATTTATATTGTACCACACCACAATATATTGTGCAAGTGTTATTTTGCCAATTTTTTATAATTTAAAACGAATTTTTCATTAAATATTACTAAATTTCTTTTTCGTAGATCTCATTAAACGTGTAAAGCCTACCTGAATCGCTATCTCTATACCCCGGCAAAGTGGCAAGATTCACATTGTGCAGACTGCGGAAGATATTATCATCAGCTTCAGGATTAAACTTTAAAATTCCCTCAATAAGCGCTTTGGTTTCACGTCTTTTCGAGGTGTCTTCCAAATCGGAATTTTTGTCCGTCAGTTTGCAAGCACACTGCAAAAACTCAAGACCATTATGTTTTCTCCACGCAATAATATCCTTTTCTTTTACCTTATATAAAGGGCGTATGAGTTCCATACCCTCAAAATTAGTACTGTGAAGCTTTGGCATCATAGTTTTAATTTCAGATGAGTACATCATACTCATAAGCGTGGTTTCGATTACATCATTAAAATGATGGCCGAGTGCTATTTTGTTGCAACCAAGTTCTTTGGCTTTACTGTAAAGACACCCTCTCCTCATTCTTGCGCACAAATAACAAGGTGCTCCGCCTACTCGCTCGGTAACCTCGAAAATATCGCTTTCAAA
This sequence comes from Acutalibacteraceae bacterium, assembly GCA_045655905.1. Lineage (GTDB taxonomy): Bacteria > Bacillota > Clostridia > Oscillospirales > Acutalibacteraceae > UBA737. The sequence continues at coordinate 11,050 of JAZOQF010000102.1, forward strand.
TATTGTAACGGGAAGTTTTAATATTTCCGCATTTTCTTCAATTCTTTTGCGGTTTTGCTCATTATATCCGGGGTCCATCACGAGATAAACCAAATCGAATTTCACATCGCTGTATTTTTGCAGATTTCTCATACAAAGCGCCAACAGCATAGAGTCCTTGCCACCTGATATACAAACAGCGATTTTATCACCTTCGGATATTAGTTTATACTCCTGAACAGCCGACACAAAGTTATTCCATATCTGCTTGCGGTATTTCTTTATAATACTTCGCTCAATAGCAACATGACGTTCCAATTTTCTCTCAGCCAAAGCAGTCTCCTTAAAACAAAATTTTCATACAGATGATATTATACTGCTCAAAACTTTATTTTTCAATAGCTATTATTAAGTTTTTCTATGATACGTAATATTTTACATCAAAACACATATATTAAGTGTAAATAAATTTAAAATCAAAACCTACAACATTTTGTGCTTTTTTCAAAAAAACACATTTTAACCCCCACTTTTAGTGGTAAA
>JAZOQF010000103.1:0-4872 GCA_045655905.1 Acutalibacteraceae bacterium
TAATTCTATTTCTACTCTGCCTTTTTTTGAAGCGGGGAAATTCCAAACTACACCCTGTTTTTTGTATACAAGGCGTTCATCTTCAAGACGGCAAATCTGCAGCACCTCTTTGAAATTGCCCGAAGGGTCGGGTATCAGCATAGCACCATTGGTTCGGTTATAAGCACAGTGACCCGAAAAACCTTTAAAACCGCCCAAAATACTTTTCACATACATTTGTGTAGAAACGTTCCCTAAACCGTATCTAAAGTTTTCACTTCGTTGTGTTTCGTATAGCCAGTCTAAATCTAATATCATAACCTTGCGTGAGGATATGTTTTGACCAAAATGAATAAGCAATTTGTTAAAGGGAAGTTCAACGATTTGTCCTTGATGAATACTTTTGTCTCTTGAATCAAGACCGCCTATTGAACGGAAATCGGCATTATTACGTATGGTATTTAAAAACAACTCCCTAAAACCGTGCCAAGTGAGCATATCGTCATCAGTTATTGCAAGATGATTTGCATCACGGTTAGTAAAGACATCCTCCCATTGACCCGAAATTGCAGATTCCCAGAGCGGTGGGAAAACTGTATCAGGGTCGATTTCAGGCATTGGCTGGGTATTGCACCAGAAAAAAACAATTCTGCCATCACTGAGTTTTTGTAAAACGGGCATGGTTATTGTTCCGTGGAATACAGAGGGCTCGGGTCCACTCCAAGTTTCACCCTTGTCTGTTGAACGGTACATATAGTGATAATCTTGTGCTGTTCTTACTAACATTACGAATTCGCCTGTGGAAAGTTCGGCTATAGTAGGCTCGCTTGTATATTGTTGCCAACGAGGGTGTTTGTGAGGTGGCTGTAGTTCGTGTTTTGGGGCGGATTTTTCAAGAATTACCTCTTTCCAACTCTCGCCGTCATCATCAGAATAGAAAACAACTGCAAACTTGTTTGAATAGTCAGGCAGAAAATATTCACCGACAATAAACCATCTGTTACAACTTTCAAAAAAAGTCGGGGGTCTTAGAACATGAACAAATTTATCAGATAACTTTACAGGACGTTTGGCTGTGCTGTCAAAACCCTCATCGTTAAGTAAAGCCCAAGTGCCTGCAAGGTTTATTTCTTCCTTCCAGTCGGGGCGGTATTCATTTGGATATGTAGAAATATATCTGCCGGTTTGAGGATTAAGCCCTGCGGCGCCAAGTGCTCCTTTGGGCATAAGGTGTGTTTTCCATGTGAGACCGCAATCTTTAGAGGAAATATAAACCTGTGTGGCAACATCATCAAATGATTTTTTACCTATGGAGCCATATATTCTTATTTCCCCATCTTTCGTTACACACATATCTCTACATGCGTCACTTGGCGGAATACAAACTACCTGTGGTTCATAAATGCTTTTTAAAAGCAGTTCTTCTTCCTGTGAGAGATTTCGTTTCATTTCTTCTAAGTAGTAACTCATAACAAAGCCAACTCCTTGAGATTTTTGAAATATTTAATTACTTTTGATGGATGGAAATTATATTTTTATGTTAAAACCGTTTAATTTCAAATTTTTCGTCGCATACCGAAGGAAGTTCTTGTTTTCCCCAAGGCTTGTGCCAACAAAGTGAACCATGTAGGCGAGAGTCGGGGTCGTAAACTCCGTATTTCAAGGCGGAAACCGCAGGTTTAAGACCTGTTCCGCATTCGAAATTCAAAGTACCTACCTGTACATTACACGGTCCCTTTTCCATACCGAAAAGATTGGTTGTGGTGGTAGAAAGAATGACGGTGTTATGCTGTGCTACAATATGGTTTATAACCGAAAGATGAGAGCAATCGTGGAAAGTGACACCCTCCTCACAATTGTGAATATAAAGATAATCGGCAACCACGTGTTCGCCAAGAACTAAGCCGTAACGAAAACCTTGCACTGCAATATTGCGCAGCACATTATTATCATTTTGGTCGCCTGAGGTTATAAGTCCTGCTGTATGGCAGGGGTTTGGTTGCAATTCTTTTTGTAGTAAAGTATCTCCAACCTGTTCGTTCAAACAAAACTGAGAGTCGCAAATATGTACACGTGCAACATTTTGAAGATTAACGGCAGATTGTGTAGGATACATTTTATCGATATTTAATGCTACTCTGAATTCGAGATTAGAAATTGAGAACTGCGACACGCTGAAATGTCCTTTACACGAAGTGCCCTCAGGTGCTGCCAAAATAGACCACGGGCGTGCAGTTGGATTATGTTCTTCGGGCGCTTCCCAATCAGAAAAGATAAAGGTATTATTGTTACGCATAATTCCAAATGTGGTTGGTGTATATCCATGCTGTACCGATTCGAGCGGACGAACCTGATAGGTATTTAATAAGCGGCACGGCATTTCTCCCTCGAGTTGTATATTTGATTCAAACCCTGCGGGAATCACAATCTGTGAACGGACAGGTTTTCCGTCAACTTCTTCGATACCGGGTGAAGCGATTCTATACCCGCCTTTGGTATAAGGAAATAAAATTTTTCCACCGCCACGCTTTGCAGCAAAATCTATAGCCGATTGTATTGCAGCGGTATCATCGGCAATACCGTCACCTTTAGCTCCAAAATCAAAAACGTTAATACCAAATGTTGTCATAACAATTCTCCTTTTCGTCAAACTTCAAGAATTAAATATGTAATTTAGGTTTAAAAATACCTTTATCTAAACCATCAATAATTACCGAAATAGCATGCTCGTTATTGCTTACCGTTACATAGTCGGCAACCTGTTTTAGCTCGTCAACAGCATTTGCAACTGCAAATCCTACTCCTGCGGCTTTAATCATAGAAATATCGTTGTTGTAATCTCCCACGGCAATCGTGTTTTCTGCTTTTATATCAAGCAACTCTGCCATTTTCAAAAGAACTTTACCTTTACTGACGTCCTTTGGCAAGATTTCATATAAATTTTTTTCAGAACGAATAAAGTCGAAGTTATTTGCTTTTGTATGATTGTTCAAAAGTTTTGAAAGCGATAAAACCTGATCTTCATCTTCATGAGCAAAAACAATTTTCAAAACAGTTTCTTTCACATCTTCATAATGGCGATAAATGTTTGGTAAACCTGTTCGCTCTCTTAAAATTTCCATAGCAGAATTATCTTTGTTAAAGTAGATTCGTTCTTTAGTGCTATAAAATATCCCCATTTCGGGCAGTTGCTTGTCTACTTCTCTTACAAGTTCAATCGCATCGTCGCTCAAAGATACATTCCAAAGATATTTATCGGATTTAGCATCATAAATTCCACCGCCGTTAAGACAACCAAAAGGTGCATTTGGCTTTATGTTTTCGAGTATATTCTCTGTGACAAAAGGCGGACGCCCCGTAATAAAAGTAAAAAGTCCGCCCTCGGATTTAAAATATTCAATCGCATCCAAATTTTGCTTTGAAATGGTCTCTTTGTCGTTATAAAGAGTTCCGTCAATGTCGGTGCAAAACAGCATACCTTCAAACTTTTTCAAAAAATCACGCTTTCAAATTATTTTTTCATTTCCATATATGGTAAAACAGTAAATCCGCACTTTTTGTATAACTTAATGGCTCTTTCATTTTCTTCCTCGACCTCTAAACGGAAAATACAGTTTGTGTATTTATTCGTAATAAAGTCAAAAAAGGTTTTGCCAATTCCCAAACCACGGTAATCTTCCTTAATATACAGGTCTTCAATCCAAATGCACATTTTACCGAATTCGGTCGAAAAACTTTTTGCAATCATAGCATATCCCAAGATATTATTTGAGCTTTCGATAATATATCCCTCTAAATACTGTCGGTTTTTGATGCAGTTTTCTATATCTTTCAAAAAGATTTCATCTGAGCCGTTTGTGAAGACTGCTGGCGACGCGTAAAAAACTCGCATCATTTCAAGAACGGCATCGGTATCTTCAATCGTCATATCTCTTATGGTGGTTTCCATATTCATAAATCTCCGTAAATCAAAGTTTTAAGCAAGAGCACAAAATACAGAAAACCCAGAAACTTTCTTGTTACTGGGTTTTGTTTTTAGATTTTAATAATACCAAATGCGTTTAGTACTGAAGAAATCAAAATCAATAAAATAAATATAGGTGCAATGTATTTTGTCATTACAATAAACAATTTTTTACTCTTGAATTTTGTGTTTTCGTTTTCGATTTCAGCAATTAGTGATTGCGGCTTAATAAAGTAACCGACAAAAATGCAGGTAATAAGCGCTACTAAAGGCATAATTACACTATTGCTTATAAAGTCGAAGAAGTCGAGGAACTGCATACCAATAATCTTAATATCTGCCCAAACGCCGTAACCTAGGGTGGATAATAAGCCTAACACGATACTGCCGACTAATACAATTAAGCATGTAACATTTCTCTTCCAACCGAATTTATCAATAAAGATAGATACAACGGTTTCCATCAACGAGATAGAAGAGGTGAGAGCGGCGAGCAGTACCAAAATGAAGAACAAGGCGCCAATATAGGTGCCGCCCGGGAATGTTTCAAAAACTTTAGGAAGGGTGATAAACATAAGTCCGGGGCCTTGACCGAGCGCGGTTTGGTCTCCGCCGGAGAATGAAAAGACAGCAGGAATAATCATTAAACCTGCAAAGAAAGCAATACCTGTATCAAACAAACTGATTTGTCTGGTAGCACTCTCGATGTTTACATCTTTTTTCATATAAGAGCCGTATGTAATCATAATACCCATTGCCAATGACATTGAGTAGAACAACTGACCCATAGCAGCAAGTACGGTTGTAACCGAGAAGTGAGAAAAATCGGGCTTTAAGTAATAAATAACGCCTTTCATAGCACCCGGTAGGCAAGCGGAATAAATCGCAACACCGATAGACAATATAACGAGTACCGGCATCATGAATTT
>JAZOQF010000104.1:0-9188 GCA_045655905.1 Acutalibacteraceae bacterium
GCATTACCATGCCACAACAGTGCAATTGCTAAAAGAAGTATTAACAAAACTCCTACTATCTTAAGTGAGGTAATATTAAAAAAAAGAAAAGTTGCTTTTTTGTTGTCCATTACCATTTCTCCTCCAAGGACTTTTTATTCAATATATTATACACCTTTAATTTTTATTTTACAAAAGTAATTATAGCATATATCTATTGAGATTTCCACTATGGTTACAAAAAGACTGCCGAGAAAAATTAATCTCCCTGCCGCCTTGTTCGTTATACATAGATAAGTGCTGCGTTTACAATTTCTATTGTTCTTTGGCGAATGTTATTCATCTTACCAACCCACTCCATTTGGTTAGTTGCTTTGAAGTTCGGCCATGCCTTCATTCTCTGCCATTTGTTTTAAAAAACAATTAAACATATCTTAAGCATCGTGGCTCAGTTATAATAGGTAATCGTAAAGTGTAAGTTCACTAAGCATTTTGTTGTAGAAAGGTTTGCAATGTTTCTGAATGTGCTTCAAATGTCGTTGACCTCATACGCCTATCTTGACTAAATAAAAAAATTCCCAAACCAAACCTAAAGTTCTGTTTTGGGAATTTGATTAGAGATTTCATTGCTAATTTCAACGCGTAGTAGAAATTGTAAAAAAGAAGAACCTCAGCACGCGTTTGCGTGTCGAGGCTCTCGATGGTGCGAGCGTTCATAACCAACCTTAAACGCGAGGTTGAAAATATAAAAAAAGAAGAACCTCAGCACGCGTTTGCGTGTCGAGGCTCTCGACTGGTGCGAGTGACGGGACTTGAACCCGTACGTCGTGGACACACGCCCCTCAAACGTGCCTGTCTGCCTATTCCAGCACACTCGCAAATATTAGGCTCTCTTTTTAAGTGAGCCTACACATTATATCAAAGCGCTGATTAAAAGTCAACACTAAATTTAAAAAATTATTATTTCTCTAACAGTTTACGATAACCGTTGCCAAACAGTTCTTCGGCAAACCACACATTATCCACCGTAAAACGTTTGCCATTAAGGTAGTTAAGCGCTCCTGCATCGGTCTTGAAATCAAACTTTAAACTATATGAATAAAGCGCCTGCTTGTCAAAGCCCATTTTCCTGTCCTTGGCAGATTTATTGTATTTACCCTCGCCCAAAAGCGGATGACCGATAGACGCCATGTGCGCTCTAATTTGGTGTGTTCTGCCTGTAAGTAGTTCGACCTCAATTAACGACAAGTCGTTTCTGCTCTCCAAAACACGATATTTGGTTTTTATAGTCTTTGCGTCGCCGGTTTTAGAATTTTTAAGATAAACCTGATTTTTGTTTTCGTTTTTCTCCAAAAATCCCTCGAGGGTATCGCTTTTTTTCGCAGGAACTCCGTGAACAACCGCTAAATAACGCTTATCCATTTCTCGGTACTTGATTTTGTCACACAGTATTCTAAGTGCTTCTGCATTTTTTGCAGCGATTACAATTCCGCCTGTATTACGGTCAATACGATTAGCCAAAGCAGGAGCAAAACTGTGCTCACTCTGAGGGTCATATTCCCCTTTTTCATATAAATAATGCTGAATTCTGTCAATTAAGGTATTCGTATATTCATTTTTATCGGGATGAACCAAAACACCCTGTTTTTTATCTACAAGAAGTATGTTTTCATCCTCATAAACTACATCTATATTAGCGGATGCTGTGAGGAACGAGTATTTAGGTTTCACCTCTGCAAAAAATTCATCATTTATATATGCAGATACCACATCACCCTCATTAAGGCGGGTGCTTATTTCCCCTCTCTTACCATTTATCTTTATCCTCTTTGTGCGGATATACTTAAACATAAGAGAAGTAGGTAATGTAGGGCAAACCTTAACAATAAATTTATCAAGCCTTAATCCCGAATCATTTTTAGTTATAAAAAATTCTTTCATTTGTACCGACCTACTTGAAAATACTTAGAATATATACTATAATAAAATGCAGTTAAAGAGAGGTGAAATAACAGTGAATAATTCTAATCCGCATAACGGACATCGTGAGCGTGTTCGCAAGGAATTTTTGGAAAACGGATTTTCCGAATCCACACCGCCACACAAAATTTTAGAATTGCTGTTATTTTACGGCATTCCCCGAAAGGACACAAACGAAATCGCACATAAGCTACTTGACCATTTCGGTTCGCTTGCAGCCGTATTCGAGGCCTCACCAAAAGATTTGATGAAAATCGAAGGCATTGGAGAAAGCGCTGCCGTACTTATAAATATGCTTCTTCCCCTTTTTAGAATTTACGAAAGCAGTAAAGCCGTTAAGGGAAAGCAATTTCACAACATGGACCAAATTTGCGACTTTATAATAAAGAAATACATTGGTTTTAAAAAGGAAATTTTTGCTGTTACCACCTTTAATAACCGTGGCGAAATCATAGCCTTTGATACATTAAACTCGGGTGATAACGTATCGGTTGGTGTCTCAACCCGAAGTGTTATTGAAAAGGTTATCGAACGAAACGCCACAAGCGTTGTTATTTCTCATAACCATCCAACAGGCCATGCGCTACCAAGTCCGGACGATATATCCACAACACAAAGAATTCAAAATGTGTTAGCGAATATGGGTATTCGTCTTTTAGACCACATAATAGTATCTAACGAGGATGACGACTGTATATCCATGGCTCAAACAGAAGATTTTCGGTATATTTTTAAATAAATCAGGACCTATTAGTCCTGATTTATTATTTTAAAATAATATCTTCTGTTACTTGGTGGGAAATCTGTCAAAACGCCATATTCAGGGTCGTAAAACACACCGTCGAAATATAGTGACCAATGCCAGCATTTAGGAGTTTCAAGGCTTAAAAAACAAAGCCTTGGTAACTCCTCTTTTTTTGTTACAGTTTTTCTTTGCTTTTCGCAATTAAAACCAAAGGCTTCAAGACACGAAAACATTTCCTTTAGAGTAGTTTCCTTTTCATTATTTAGAAAAGACACTATCTCCCCTACAGTTTTTCCTGTTACCATAGCAAGAACTGCTTGACCGCACTGCAATGGTGTAGGCTCATAAATATGCTTTATTTCCATTTTTTCACCTTGAAAGGAATATAAGCAGTACCGAAATGTCAGCGGGACTAACACCCGAAATGCGAGATGCCTGACCAATGTTGGTGGGTTTTATTTTTTTAAGTTTTTCCATAGCCTCAAGCCGAAGCCCGTAAACCTCATCATAATTTATATCTTGTGGAATTGCCTTTTTTTCAAGCCTTAGCATTTCGTTGACTTGCGCTCGCTGACGGGTAATATAACCCTCATATTTAACCTCGGTTTCAACCTTTTCTCTGACATTTCTCGGGAGAGCGGGTCTTTCCTTATCAAAAGGTGCCAACATATCGTAGCCGAGTTGCGGTCTCTTAACAAGGTCGGCAAGTCGCATACCAGTTGTCATAGGGGCGGTGCCTTTTTCCTCTAAGAGAGCGTTTAGTTCCTCGCTCGGTGGCAAGAATGTTGTATTAAGTCTTTCGATTTCTTTTTCCTTTTGCTCACGTCTTATCAAGAAATCATTATATGTTTCTTCATCAATAAGACCTAATTTGTGACCTATTGGCATAAGCCTTTCGTCTGCGTTATCCTGACGAAGCAATAATCTGTACTCACTTCGCGAGGTCATCATTCTATACGGGTCCATACACCCCTTTGTAACCAAGTCATCAATAAGTGTTCCGATGTAAGACGATGAGCGTGACAAAATAAGCGGTTCTTCACCCTTGATTTTAAGCGCTGCGTTAATACCGGCTACCAGTCCCTGTGCCGCTGCCTCCTCATAACCCGACGAACCGTTAAACTGACCTGCGCCGTAAAGACCGTCAAGCCCTTTCATTTCGAGGGTAGCTGTCAAGAAAATCGGGTCAACACAAGTGTATTCAATAGCATAAGCATTACGCATTATTTTAACATTTTTAAGGCAAGGAATTGTTTTGTAAAGGCTTATCTGTACCTCCTCGGGGAGTGAGGAAGAAAGACCTTGCAAATACATTTCCTCTGTGTTTTCGCCGCAAGGCTCAATGAAAAATTGATGGCGGGGTTTGTCAGCAAAGCGAACAACCTTGTCCTCAATACTTGGGCAATATCTCGGTCCTACGCCCTCGATTTCGCCTGCATACAACGGTGAACGGTCAAGATTATCCAAAATCACACGTTTGGTTTCATCGTTGGTGTATGAAATATGGCAGACCACTTTATTTTCAGGGTCTTCTTTAGTCGTGTAACTGAAAGGCACGGTTAATTCATCGCCCGCTTGCACCTCAAGTTGTGAAAAATCAATACTATCCCTTGAAACACGAGCAGGTGTTCCCGTCTTGAAACGACGAAGCGGAACTCCCATTTTTTTAAGACAATCGGACAAACCAACAGTAGCAAAACTGCCGTCAGGACCTGATGCGTAGTTAATCTCACCTACATAGATTCTGCCATCCATAAATGTGCCTGTTGCAATAATAACAGCCTTTGACACAAATTCCGCTCCCAAAGAGGTAACACAGTGCCAAAGTTCATCCACTTTATAAAGTTCAACAATTTCGCATTGCTTAACATCCAAATTTTCCTGTTTTTCAACTGTATGCTTCATATAACCGCTATAGGCTCTGCGGTCAATTTGGGCACGCAGAGAATGAACAGCAGGGCCTTTGCCTAAATTAAGCATACGACTTTGCAATGTAAATTTATCTGCCGCTTTACCCATTTCGCCGCCCAAAGCGTCAAGTTCTCTTACAAGATGACCCTTAGCAGTACCACCAATTGACGGATTACAGGGCATATTACCTATCCAATCAAGGCTGACAGTAAACATTATAGTTTTAAGACCTAAGCGAGCGGGAGCTAAGGCCGCCTCAATTCCGGCGTGGCCGCCACCTATAACGGCAACGTCATACTCACCGGCAAAATACTTTTTTATAGACATTTTTTCACTCTTTTATTTGCGTAGTAATTTCTGTTGACGAATATCCTGACCTAAAAATCTGTTGGCATTATAATTTCCAATAAGTCTGGAAGCAATTCTTGGAGAATATCTTTCCTCGATTTCTTTCATTGAAAGATTTGTATTTATAATGGTCGGCTTTCCGCTTAACATTCTTGTGTTTATTAAATTATAAAGCACCGATTTTGTAAAAGCAGTTGCCATTTCTGCACCTAAGTCATCTATTACTAAGAGGTCACAGTTAAGCATTGTGTCATAGCTGCCCTTGTTTTCGCCCGAAAACTTTTCACTCTCTACTGCCGAGAAAAGATTTTCAGCCGAGCCGTACACAGGCATAAAGCCTTTTTCGATAACGCCGCCCACAATTGCTAAGGTGAGGTGGGTTTTACCGAGGCCTACACCACCCATAAACAATAAATTCTCAGAAGACGCCCCGAAATTTATGACATATTCACGGCACAGCTTTAAAACAGCTGTCATTCTTCTGCGTGGGTTGGCGCCGTTTTCATCGGTCTTGTCACTATAAAAATTCAAATCAAAATTCTCGAATTTACAAGCGTCAAGCGGCATTTCTTTGGAAAGTTCTTCAGCCATAATGCGAGAAGCCTCTTTCTTTATGCAGTCGCAGATTTTACCCGACACATATCCCGTATCTTTACATAAATCACAGTCATATTTCTCGGACGGAATTTTAGCTTTTTTAAGAATCTCCTTTTTCTGCTTTGACAAAAACTTCGACTCTTCTTTTATAGCTTTCAACTCTGCCTTATTTCCTGAAAGGGTTGTCATCACAAGCTTTGCGCCCAACGCTTTAAGGCGAGCCTCAATCTTTTCGAGTACGGGTTCACTTTCATACAAAGCAGAAAGCAGCATTTCCCTTTCACGGTTTCTCTTATTCACCTTTTCTTTTTTCGACTGAAAGGCTTTTTCAAAGGTATATTCTCTTGTTACCATTCTTCATCAATCCTTAGCGTTAATCATCTTTTCGTAAAGGTCAATATCATAAGAAGCAAAATCCGGCTTTTTGGATTTGTTCTTAATATCTTCGGTTTTCTCATATCCATCGTTATGCCAATTTTCTATTATTTTAGCAACATAAGGAAAAGAAAACTTGGATTTTTTATCGACGCACTCATCATAAGCAAGGCTTAGCATTTCCTTAGAAATTTTCCACTCACTAATCCATTTTTCTGCCGTTTCGCTTTCTTTTTTACTGGGTTTTCTTCTTTCAAGTCCAAAGGCGGAGCAAACAATTCCCCAACACTTGTCCCTAAGGTCTCGTTTATGCATTTCGGTATCAGCGTCTGCAATATTATCAATGCCTTTATCTGCCAAATCAAGGCATACACTTTCAATAAAACGTATATTCCCTTTGCCCTTAGTTATTGCGTACTGCACAACAAGGAGTATCACTGAAACATCAAGACCTTGGTCGTCATAAAGCCACACAAGAGTACGAGCCTCGTTATCCTTTAAATTTCTTGCAAAGCGCTTTTGTGCCTCACACAAAAGGTACTGGATTTTACTGTTCTCGGTACTTCTCTTGGCAATATCACGGCGAGACGGTTTTTCGTTTAGCTTGACTACTGTATTTTTCTCCTTTTGCACATTTACAACAGGAGCATTTTTAGGCAAAATTATACCGGCGTCCGCCCAATAAAGCAACGCTTCTTTTACATCATATTCACTTAAACCGCAATTCTCAGCGATTACACTTTCTTCAGGGTCGTCACCAATATTACGAAGCACATAAAGTAAAACCTTGATGTGCTGTGGACTTGACAGTTTAAAATAACGGTCCACAACCGAATTAGGTACGGTAAACACGCCCGAAAGGGATGACGGATTTATGTAGTAATTCATATACTTCTCCATTTTTTAAGATACAGAGTTATTATATCATATATAATATCTTTTTGTAAATAGGAGAAATTAAAAACTGTTTCCGACCTTTTGTTATATTTTTCGCACGCCATAACCGACATTTATTTTAAGCCATAAGTGGTAAAATTTTAATTGTGGGGTGGTAAAATGGTAGTTTACGCTGATGTGCTTATGACGGTCAACCTGATTGTTGATTTCATTCTTTTGAAAATCACCCTTAAAATACTTAAAATCACCGCGAAAACCTTAAGAATTGTTTTTGCCTGTATGGTAGGCTCCGTGTTTTCGCTTTACATATTTCTACCACAGTCACCAATTTTAATAGAACTGCCAGTACAGTTTTTAATGAGTAGTGTGCTCATACTTATTTGTATAGGCTTTGGCAGTTTCAAACGATTTATAAGGGCTGTGACAACACTGTTTTGCGTAACCCTGATTTACGGCGGAAGTATGATAGCCTTGTGGCAGTTATTAAGACCTTCAGGAATGGTGATAAATAACTCGGTAGTGTATTTTAACATTTCCCCTTTGATACTGATTTTAAGTACCGTTTTGGGATACTTTTTGTATATCGTTTTTTTGAAACTATTTGTCGTTTCCTCTAACACAGCAAAGCGTTGTGATGTAAACCTTTACGCACTCGAAAAAAATGTCAGGCTTACTGCAATTATTGATACCGGCAACTCACTAACCGACATTTTATCAAACTCCGAAATCATCATTGTTGATTTATCGGTAGCAAAAACACTTTTCGGTGAAATTAACATTGAAAATAATCCCCCGTTAGCAACAAGGTATCGCTCAATTCCCTGCCACACCATTTCAGGCGGCAGCATTATGGATTCCTTTCGTTGTGATTTTGGAGAAATTTATTTAGAAGACAAAACAATATCTTTAAATAGCCCTATTATCGCCATTTCAAAAACACCGATAAAGGAAGATTATTCAGCCATACTAAACCCCAAAATTTTAAATTTAGAAGGTAAGAAAAATGAAACTTTTGAAAAACTTAATATATAAACTTCTCTCAGGTTTAGGTCTTATTTCCCCGACATACTACATAAACGGACCCGAAACTCTGCCTCCGCCTTTATATCCCGACGAGGAAATGAGACTTTTAAAGGAAAATACCGAGGACGCCCGCAACACGCTTATTGTACATAATTTAAGGCTTGTGGTTTATATTGCAAGAAAGTTTGATAATGTAACCTCTGGAATCGAAGATTTAATTTCCATAGGTACAATAGGTCTTATAAAAGCGGTCAACACATTCTGTGCCGACAGAAACATTAAACTTGCGACCTACGCCTCACGTTGCATAGAAAACGAAATTTTGATGTATCTTAGAAAAAGTTCCAACCAAAAAAATGAAATCTCAATCGACGAGCCACTTAATGTCGATTGGGATGGCAACGAGCTTTTGCTGTCCGACATTTTAGGAAGCGAGGGCGATGAGGTTGGCAGAGATGTCGAAACGGAAGATGAGAGGTGTCAGCTAATAGAGTTTGTAGGTGAACTTCCCACACGTGAAAAGCAGATAATGGAAATGCGTTTTGGTATGAACGGATATGACGAATACACCCAAAGTGAGGTTGCTGATACTTTGGGAATTTCACAGTCATATATATCAAGGCTTGAAAAAAGAATAATTGTAAAACTTAAAAAACAGATTGAAAAAAATGAGGCTTGAATTAAGCCTTATTTTTTTATACAATACTAATAGAGGTGACGGTATGCCTTATTTAATCTATTTTTCGGCAATCAATTTAATTTCGGTGATAGTTTGTGCACTTGATAAGCATTATGCCAAAACGCAAAAGCGAAGAATAAGTGAAAGTTCACTTTTCTCACTTTGTTTTCTCGGTGGAAGTGTTGGGATGTATCTTACAATGAAATCAATTCGCCACAAAACACTCCACAAAAGATTTATGATAGGCATTCCCTTAATAATCCTTTTTCAGGTTGCAGTTGGATTATTTTTCCTAAAAAATCATTTACTTTAAGTTAAAAATCACATATAATAGATATATGTGATTTTTTGTTTTGGAGGAATTGTTTTGGCTGAAAAAAAGCTGATAGTTAGAGGCGCCAATGAAAACAATTTAAAAAATATAGATGTTGAAATTCCAAGGGACAAGTTAGTGGTTTTTACCGGTCTTTCAGGTAGTGGTAAATCCTCCCTTGCTTTTGACACAATTTATGCCGAGGGTCAACGCAGATATGTTGAGTCTTTGTCTTCCTATGCCCGCCAATTCTTGGGACAGATGGAAAAACCGAATGTTGACAGCATTGAAGGTCTTTCCCCTGCTATATCCATTGACCAAAAAACCACCTCTAAAAACCC
>JAZOQF010000105.1:0-2616 GCA_045655905.1 Acutalibacteraceae bacterium
GTCATAGGTACATTAAAAAATCATAACGAATTTTCTTTAGGTGATATTTGCATTACCTGTTTTGCTCCTTTGTTTGTGGGCACGGCATTTAGTTTTTTGAATTATGTAATAATCAACGGCGGTAGTATATATTATTTACTGTTACTACTTAATTTTTCATCTGTTTGCGATATGGGTGCTTATTTTGTGGGTGTTACAATGGGTAAACATAAACTATGCCCTGAAATCAGCCCTAAAAAGACCATTGAGGGAGCTGTTGGTGGTATAGTTTCAAGCGTAGTAGTCACTCTGATTTTATCACTCTGCTTTAGTAAGGGCCTTTTAGTACCCATGCTTTTGACAATACCTCTTTGCGCTTTAGGTATGATAGGTGACCTTTTTGCATCTGCAATAAAAAGAAGTGTTAACCTTAAGGATTACGGTAATTTAATACCAGGTCACGGCGGAATACTTGACAGACTCGACAGTATTTTAATGATTGCTCCCGTTATGGGGCTTTTAATAGCTTTTGAGGTACTTTAATGAAAGAGTTGGTGATTTTAGGTTCTACAGGTTCAATTGGAACTCAAAGCTTAGAGGTTGCGAAACAGCAAGGCTACAAAGTAACAGGACTTGTTGCGGGCGGTAATATTGACCTCTTGGAAAAGCAAGCAAGAGAATGGAAACCTTTGTCGGTTGCGGTTTTTGATGAAGAAAAAGCCAATCATTTGAAAATAAAGCTTGCCGACACAGATATCAAGGTTTTATCTGGTGAAAAAGGCGTTTGTGAGGTAGCAAGCGGCAGGGGAGATACTGCAATAAATGCCATTGTTGGAATTGCAGGTTTAAAACCTACTTTATCTGCAATAGAAAGCGGAAAAACAATAGCCCTTGCTAATAAGGAAACACTTGTTACCGGTGGAGAAATTGTAAACCGAAAAGCCAAGGAAAAGAACATTTCGATTTTACCGGTTGACAGTGAACATTCCGCAATTTTTCAATCTTTGCAAGGCGCACCAAAAGGCAGCCTTAAAAAGATTTTGCTCACAGCTTCGGGCGGACCTTTCTTTGGAAAACAAAAAAAGGATTTAGAGAATGTAACCGTTAAGGAAGCGCTTAACCATCCGAATTGGTCTATGGGTGCTAAAATTACTATTGATTCTGCAACCCTTATGAATAAAGGTCTTGAGGTAATCGAGGCGGTGCATTTGTTTGGTATTAGTGCAGATAATATTGAAGTTTTAGTTCACAGACAAAGTATCATTCATTCGGGGGTTGAACTTTCTGACGGTGCAGTTATTGCGCAACTTGGCACACCCGATATGCGTCTTCCCATTCAGTATGCGTTAACTTATCCCGAAAGAAGCGATTATGCTTTTGAAAAGCTTGATTTGTTTAAAGTGGGAACTTTGACATTTGAAAAACCCGACACAGATACGTTTAGGTGTCTGCCTCTTTGTGTGAAAGCGATTAAAGAGGGAGGCATAGCGCCTACGGTTGTGAATGGAGCCAATGAAGAGGCTGTAAGACTTTTCCTGGACGGAAAAATTAAGTTTTTACAAATTGCAGATTTGGTGGAAAAAGCGCTCGATTCGGTAGATAATATAAAGGAATTTACTATAGACGATATTTTTGAGGCAGATGCATTAGCTCGTCAAATCGTTAGAAAAGGTGATTAGTATTTTAACTTTTTTAAATAATCTTTGGCCGTATCTTGTGGCAGTTTTGCTTTTTTTGATACTGATTTTAATTCACGAGTTCGGTCATTTTATTTCGGCAAAGCTTTTAGGTGTTAGAGTAAATGAATTTGCTGTAGGTTTTGGTCCTAAACTTTTTTCAAAACAGGGCAAGGAAACCAAGTACTCATTCAATCTCATCCCAATGGGCGGTTATTGCGCTATGGAAGGTGAAGACGAGGAGAGCGGCGACGAGCGAGCTTTTTGCAATAAAGCTCCTTGGAAACGTTTTATTATTGTTGTAATGGGTGCTGTTTTTAACCTTTTATTAGGACTTATAATTGTTGCAATAATTTTAGCTCCGTCTAAAATGTTTACCACCACTACCATTGCTGAATTTGAGCAAAATGCAGTAAGTGAGGAAACAGGTCTTAAAGCGGATGACACTATTCTTGAGGTGGACGGCAGAAAGATTTACACCACATACGATTTAAGCTATGCTTTTACCAATGTGGATGACGGCAAGATTGATATAGAAATTAAGAGAAACGGTGAGAAAAAACTTCTTAAAGATGTGGAATTCAAAACAGTCGAGGAAAACGGATTTACCTATTTGACTGTCGATTTTAAAGTGTATGGTGAAAAGAAAACGGTGGGTTCGTTTATAAAAAACACTGTAAAAACTGCCATTTCTTACTGTGCTGTGGTTTGGAGAAGCTTTTTTGATTTAATCACAGGCAAGTATGGTATTAGTGCGGTTTCAGGTCCTGTCGGCGTTACGGTTACAGTTGCTGATGTTGCAAGACGAAATCTTAGTGATATTTTGCCTATAATGGCGCTGATAACCATAAATTTGGGAATATTCAACCTATTTCCCATTCCGGCGCTCGACGGTGGCAGACTTATGTTTATACTGTATGAAATGATATTTAGAAAACCTGTTCCTCAAAAATATGAGTCG
>JAZOQF010000106.1:0-1526 GCA_045655905.1 Acutalibacteraceae bacterium
TGATGGCGTTTCCTGTTGTATGGGATTTGGCGATTATCCGATACAGTTTGACAAATAAACAACCACAACAGCGGAGTGATTACACTCAACTGTTGTATTATATCTCTCCACCACACTATGTATCTCCCAGTAAAACCTGTCGAAAAGATGTAACGAATAATCCTTGATATTTTAGGGAACAATTATTATAATTAATTTATAAAAAAGTTCCCTAAAAGGAGTTTTGATATGAATAACTACCCTGAAATACAAGAATTATTAGAGCAGCGCGCCGATTTATATGCCAGACTTAAATTGCTGGCTTATGATGGCACACCCGAAATAAAAGAAAACAACAGCGGGAAATATCTTTACGTTCGTAAGCGTGTCGGCAGCCGAGTAACCTCTACCTACGTTGACGTATACTCTGATACGCTGTATCAACTTTTACTTCGTAATAATGCCGAAGCAAAAGAACTACGTAAGCAAATCCGCAAGGTAGAAAAAGTACTTGCCGAAAAAGGTTTTACAGAAAACGAACTATCCTCCGACGTGCTTTTAAACCTTGATTTTGCCCGAATGAATATGAAACTATCTATTTACGAGCAGGCAGTTTTGGAGGGTGTTGCAACCTCGTTTCCTCAAACCGAAGATATTATTGAAAACGGCAAGGTGAATGGCGTTACGGCAAGCGATGTGCAAAAAATCTTAAACCTAAAACATGCCTGGGAATTTATTTTAGATAAAGACGTTTTGCAGATAAAAAGTGATTATTCTATTCTCTGCCACATTGCAAAACTTGTAAACGAGGGCTTTTTCGCAAGTGGAGGAAGAATAAGAGGAGTACCCGTAACCATCGGTGGCACATCATATATTCCGCCCCTCCCCATAGAAACGGTTGTCATTGAAAACATTTTAGAGATCATACGCCGTGATGACGAGGCAATAAACATTGCCATTGACCTTTGTCTTTACTGTATGAAAACGCAAATTTTTAATGATGGTAACAAACGTGCATCGGTTATATTTGCGAATCATTATTTAATTTCAAAAGCAGGTGGTCTTTTGGTTATCCCTGAAAAACATGTGCCCGAATTTAAAAAACTTTTAATAAGCTTTTATGAGGAAAAAGACAATGGTGAAATCAAAGAGTTTTTAAAACAAAACTGTCATAGACATTTCAGATAACACACTATATTTGAGGATGACCGACTAAAAAACATCATTGCAATAACAGATTTCGAGCAGTTAAAATTACTTACCGCACCTTCCCTTTCCGTACCGAAAACAGCACGTTTCGTCACGCTTTTTTCGCAAAATCAGAAAAACCTACGGAAATTAGCGAGAATTTTGCGAGAAGGCCGCGAGAAAAACACAAAAAACATCCCCGAGAAAACAACTCGGGGAGGTTAGTCTATAGGATACTAAAATTAATAATTAATATTACATTATCAAAGATTCTCGTTATTAGAAATAAATTCAATAATGTTTTTGTGTATTACACCATCACGCTTTTGCAAGAGGGTATCAATGGTAAACAGATATTT
>JAZOQF010000107.1:0-4298 GCA_045655905.1 Acutalibacteraceae bacterium
GTTTCTCACGACCGAATGTTCCTTGATAACATAGCAAACTGTGTTTATGAAATCGAATATGGCAAAACAGAAAAATATTTTGGCAATTATACCGAATTTACACGCCTTAAAAAAATCAAACGTGAACAACAGTTAAAGGACTATAACGCACAGCAAAAGGAAATTGCAGAATTAGAAGGTTTGATTGAGCGTTTTCGCTATAAAGCAACCAAAGCCTCTATGGCTCAATCTAAAATCAAACAGTTAGAAAAAATTGATAGAATTCAATCTCCCGAAAAGGAAGATTTGCGTACATTTCACACTAAATTTACGCCTGAAGATTTAGGTGTTAAGGATATTTTAAGTGTCGAAAATTTAGAAATTGGTTACACATCGGTATTATCTAAGGTTTCAATCGAAGTAAAACGAGGCGACCGCATTGGAGTTATCGGTGGTAACGGTCTTGGAAAATCCACATTTATCAAAACGATTATGGGGCTTATTCCAAAACTTTCGGGCAACTACCATTTCGGTGCGAGGGTTAATATCGGTTACTTTGACCAACAAATGGCAGAATACAAGAGCGAATGTACAGTATTTGAAGATTTTTCAGCAGCATATCCACTTCTAACAGATTTTGAAGTTCGAAGTGCTTTAGGTGCTTTTATGTTTAGCGGTGACGATGTTTTCAAGACTATCAGTATGCTTTCAGGTGGCGAAAGAGTCCGCTTGGCTTTGTGTAAACTTTTTATGCAAAAGCCAAATTTCTTAATACTAGATGAGCCGACTAACCACCTTGACATTGTAGGTAAAGAAACACTTGAAGATATTCTTGAAGGTTTTGAGGGCACAATTATTTTCGTTTCACACGACCGCTACTTTGTAAAGAAAATCGCACAGAAAATACTTTGCTTTAACAAAAACAATGTCGAACTTTTTGACTATGGTTTTGAACAGTTTTTAGATAACCAAAAGAACGAAATTGATTTACCTGCTCAAGATTCTAAAGAACCTACACCAAAAAAGAAATTTACAACCCCATTAAAAGAGCGTTCTAAAAAAGAACGTGCAGTTGCTAAATGCGAAGAAAAAATACATTCTTTAGAGCAACAGATTGAAAGTATAAATCTCGAACTAACCTCTAAAGATAACCAAGCAGATTATGTTAAACTTACCGAGTTGCAAAACCAGGTGCACGAGCTTGAAAATCAACTCGAATCGGTTATCGAAGAATGGGATAGACTTAGCACCGAACTCTCAGAACTAATTACTTGACTTTGTTAAATCTCTGTGCTAAAATTTACATGTTAACAAAAAAGTGTACGGTAACTTGAATTTTCAAGTTTTAAATTGGAATAGAGGTGAAATTCCTCTGCGAACTCGTCGCCGTAATTTTGTGAGACCTTTCAATATGTCACTGCTTTTGCGGGAAGGCGGAAGGTCGGGAACTGACAGCCCACAGTTCACACAAATAAGTCGGAATACTCGCCGTATACCGTCAGTACAAATGTGTCACGAGTAATTGACTATGTACGGATAACACAATGCTTCAGTATTGGGGGCGTTGTGACGTTTTTGCATTTTCTCCTTTGTATTGACTTGTTAAAGTACAATACAAAGGAGTTTTTTTATGAAAAACAAAAAGTTAGTTTTAGGAATGTCAATAGTTCTTGCACTTTTGATAGTGGTTTTTGCAGGGGCCTACTTTTTAAAGCAACCCACAACACAAGAAGGTGCAAAGGATATTAAGGTGACCGTAGTATTTGCTGACAAATCCGAAAAGCAATACGAAATCAATACCGATGCCGAATTTTTGGCAGAAGCCTTATTGGAAGAAAAAATCATATCCGAAAAATCAAGCGATGGATTGTATACCGTAATTGCCGGTGAACGTGCCGACTACACACTTGACAAATCATGGTGGTGCCTGACTAAGGGTGGCGAAATGGTAAATGTAGGAATTAACGACCAACCCATTGCCGATGGTGACAGCTTTGAAATCACAAACACGCCAAGCTAATTTATTCGAAACGATACTTTTAACCCTACTTGGTGTTTTAATGTATGTTTCACAAATCATAATGTCCCAACTGCCCAACATCGAAATAGTGTCACTTTTAATTATTGTAGTCACATGTATTTTCGGTGTTAAAGCTTTATGCTCGGTGTATGTTTTTGTAATATGTGAAATACTTACCTACGGTATTGGAATATGGTCTTTCAATTACTTGTATGTTTGGGCAATACTTTGTATTGCGGTCCTTTTAACGAGAAAATTTGCAAGTAAAGAATTCTTCGCACTACTTGGTGGTATTTTTGGGCTAACGTTTGACATCTTCTGTTCAATTCCCTATTTCCTAACTACGGGCATTGCAGGAGGTATATCATACATTGTTTCGGGATTCTGGTTTAACATACTTCACTGTGTTGGAAATGTCGTTTTAATTTACTTACTGTACACTCCAATTCGTTCGCTTTTAGAAAGAACCGTCGAAAAGTATTTAAAACGTTGATTTTTCAACATCTTGACTCAATGTATACTTATATTTTTGGTAAATATTGATACTTGACTTTTAATCGATTTCGGGTTATTATAACATAAGAATTTGTCATTTAGTACTATTTGAGGTTGAAATGGGAAAAAAAATTGTCGAAAATTACGAAAATCTATCAGATGAAGCAATTGTTTCTCTGGTTAATAACGGCGATTTTGAACCACTTGGAACTCTCATCAAAAGGTATTACTCAACAATTCTGATGTACATCGAACAACTGTGTCCTCCCGAATTCAGAGAGGATGCAATCCAGGAAGCCACTGTTGCGTTGTACGGCGCAATCAAGGCTTTCAATAATGAAAAATCATCATTTTCTACCTTTGCAGGTGTTTGTATAAAGCGTTCGGTTATGTCATTTGTGAAGTCACAAAGCCGTAAGAAAGTAATCCCATCACAGCTTGTTTCCTCTCTCGAAGACATAGAAATTGCCGACAGCAACAGTCCGGAAAAAATCTTTTTTGAAAAAGATGATTTTAAAACTCTTACCGATAATATTAAATTGGAGTTATCTCCTCTTGAATATAAAGTTTTGCAACTTTATATTATGGGCTATAGATATTCGGTAATTGCGGACGAGCTGGAATTAACGGAAAAATCCGTTAACAATGCAATGCTTCGTATACGAAAAAAGTTAAAACAGTAATAAGCGGTGTTTCCGTTTATATAAAAGGTCTCCGACCTAAAAATAAACCAAGAGAGGTAAACGAGATGTTTGAAGACAAGACATTAGTTTGCAAAGAATGCGGAGAGGAATTCGTTTTCACTGCAAGAGAGCAGGAATTCTATGAATCCAAAGGCTTTGTAAACGAGCCACAGCGCTGCAAACCCTGCCGTGACAAGCGCAAAAATGCTAGCAGAGCACCTAGAGAGATGCACGAAGCTACTTGTGCTGCATGCGGTGGAGTAGCAACTGTACCGTTCATCCCCCGTGACGATCGTCCGGTATATTGCAGTGAGTGCTTTGCAAAAATGCGCGAGCAAGAAAACGCCGGCGAAGACGCTGAATAAAATGTTTTCAAAACGTCCTTTACGGACGTTTTTTTTGCTTTATTTTCATATATTCATACTTTTGTCACAAATTTATTATAAAATGATGTTGTGATATTTTAATACAATTTCCGGAGTGGTTTTATGCAATACAAAATTCTAATTGTTGATGATGATGTTAATATTTGCGAATTGTTAAATCTCTATCTTAAAAAGGATGGTTTTGACACAATTATTGCTAATGACAGCAAAAAGGCACTTGAATATGCAGAAAAATACTCCCCCGACCTTATTTTACTTGATATAATGCTACCAGTCCTCGACGGTTGGCAGGTTTGTAGGGAAATCAGAAAAAACTCAACCGTTCCGATTATTATGCTTACAGCTAAAGGCGAAACATTTGATAAAATTTTAGGATTAGAACTCGGCGCCGACGATTATATAACCAAACCTTTTGATACAAAAGAGGTTATTGCTCGTATCAAAGCAGTTTTAAGACGAGTTAATGATAACGATAAACAAAACAAAATTGAGGAAGTACGTTTTGATAATCTTACTATCAATCTAACCAACTATGAGTTGATTGTTAACGGAAATCAAATTGATACTCCCCCTAAAGAGCTCGAACTAATCTACCACCTTGCAAGCAATCCAAACAGAGTATATACAAGAGACCAACTTTTAGACGAGGTTTGGGGATTTGATTATTATGGTGACTCAAGAACGGTAGATGTTCACGTCAAAAGACTTCGCGAAAAACTTGAAAACGTGTCAAAC
>JAZOQF010000108.1:0-16810 GCA_045655905.1 Acutalibacteraceae bacterium
CTATTATTAAGTTTTTCTATGATACGTAATATTTTACATCAAAACACATATATTAAGTGTAAATAAATTTAAAATCAAAACCTACAACATTTTGTGCTTTTTTCAAAAAAACACATTTTAACCCCCACTTTTAGTGGTAAAATCCTATTTTAAGGCAGTTATCCATACCTAGTGGCGCATTTTTGTATAAGTGCACAACCCGATTGTCAAAAAATGGCAATATTTCCTTTATTTTCAAAAGGTTACAGCGTTGTAACTTTTTGTTTCAGGGTATTTTTTGTGCAAATTGCATAAAATCACGCCCATTTTTTGCCTTGACACAGTATCATTTATTGGATATAATGTCAAACGTTCGAGAAAAATGTAACAAAACACAACAAAAATCTAACAATTTTGTTACAATATTAAGGAGTTATTGGATGATAAAAAATTTAAAGTATCGTCTGTCTGATTTTATAAATAGCAGACGGGTGCGAATTGGTGGCATGGCCTTAATTTTGGCTCTCACCGTTTCAGCGGCTACTTTACTTGGATGTCCCATTCACACCATCGACATTCTCACAGGACAGAAAATTTACACATTGAATAAAACATTTACACCTAATGCCCCCGTAGCAGTTACGGTTGCAGAAGATGTAACCTATCCTGTATATATTACCTGTGGCAAAGCACTTAACGTTATCGAATTTAAAGAAGGTACCGTTGCCGATGCTTTAGCATTAGCCGGATTTACCCCCGATAGTGATGATTTTGTAGAGCCATCACTTGAAACCGTAATTAACGACACTATATATATAGATTACGCTCGAGTTAATTATGTAAGCGGAACCTACACAGAAACTGTTGCGTTTGAAACCAAAACAGTTTATTCTGCAGATTACAACAAAGGTTATAGTGCTATATCACAAAAAGGTGTAAACGGAACTCAGGAAGTAAGTTACACCGAGAAATTTGTAAACGGCGATTCTTCTGAAAAGACCGTTACAGGAACAAAACTGTTAGCAAATCCTCAGACACAGATTACTGTTGTTGGTACTAAGGAAAATGCTGTTAAAACAAGCGCGGATGTTAAATCTGTTTCGACCTTGAAACCAGGATTTACCATTGAACTTGATGCTAACGGAAATCCCGTTAACTATAAATCCAAAAAAACTGTAAGAGCTACTGCTTACACCTATACAGGCAACAAATGCTCCACAGGTGTTGCTCCTCAGCCCGGATATATTGCCGTTAATCCCAAGGTTATCCCTTACGGCACAAAAATGTATATCAAATCGGCTGACGGCAGAATTATTTACGGTTATGCAGTTGCAGCTGATACAGGCGGATTTATCAGAAATTATCCCCACGGTGTAGACCTTTTCTACCCATCAGAAGCCGCTTGCAGAAACTTTGGCGTGCGCAGCATGGAAATTTATATATTAGAATAATTGTTATTTATACCAAACGGTGTAACCTTTGAACAAAAGGTTGCACCGTTTTTTATGTTATTTGTTGAAATATTATTAAAGGTGTTGAAAAAAAGGAAATTTTTTGATATAATGTAAGCGCCATTTAAAAAATAAAAAGGAGAGATAAAAATGGACAAGTTTTTCAAAATTTCAGAACGCGGCTCCAATGTCAAGACTGAAATCATTGCTGGTCTTACAACATTCTTTGCTATGGCATACATTATCGTTGTAAACCCAAACCAAATCGTTGGTTTTAGCTTTGATGTTCCCGGCGTTCCTGCTATTTGGAATGCAGTTTATATTGCTTCTATTATAGCAGCGGTAATCGGCACAATGCTCTATGCTTTGTACGCAAAGCTCCCCTTCGCACAAGCCTGTGGTATGGGTCTTAACTCCTTCTTCTTCACATCTTTCGTTCTTCCCCAAATCATTGCGGGCGGCGATGTTATTGAAGGATACCAAGCCGGTCTTGTAATTATTCTTGTTTCCGGTCTTATTTTCTTACTGTTATCTATAACAGGTGCTCGTCAGTATATAGCAAAAGCTATGCCCGACTGCATTAAAAAGGCTATACCTGCCGGTATCGGTTTGTTTATTGCTTTCATTGGTTTCCAGAACGTTGGAATTATTCAGGACAACCAGTACACCTTAGTTCAGTTCGTTAAGATTAACGGCGCTAAGTGGGCTGACATTGCTCCTGCTATTATCGCTTTGTTAGGCTTTGTTATTATTGCTATCCTTTCAAAACTCAATGTTAAGGGTGCTGTTCTTCTCGGCATTTTATTAACATCTGTTATCTACTATCTTGCTACTTGGACTGTTCCAAGCTTTGACCTCAGCTCTGTTACTGCACCTTTCAAAGATTTCGCCGAAATCGGTATCACAGGTGTTTTCAAGGCTGATTCTTGGAGAAACGCTTTCTCAGGTGAAATGTTAGGCGGCATCTTCTCTGTAATTATGCTTATCGTAACATTCTGCCTCGTTGATATGTTCGACACTATCGGTACTCTTTACGGTGCTGCTTCTGAAGCTGATATGCTTGACGAGAACGGCGACCCGATTGATATTGACAAGTCTATGACTTGCGACTCTATCGCTACCGTTTCTGGTGCTGTTTGCGGTACATCTACCGTTACAACCTTCGTTGAGTGTGCTTCCGGTGTTGCTGCAGGTGGTAGAACAGGTCTTACAAGCTTAGTAACATCTCTTTGCTTCGTACTCTGCTTGTTCTTATCTCCAGTTGCCAGCATCATTCCTTCAGCAGCTACTGCTCCTGCTTTAATCTTCGTTGGTGTTCTTATGCTCAAGAACTTCTCCAAGGTTGATATGGCTGATATGAGAAGTGCGGTTCCTGCATTCTTAACACTCGTTATGATGCCTCTCACCTACTCAATAGCAAATGGTATCGGTATCGGTTCTATTGCTTATCTTCTCATCACACTCTTCACCGGTAAATTCCAGAAGAAAGATATCGCTGTAACAATCATTGCACTCCTCTTCGTTTGCAAATTCATCTTCGGCGCTATCTAATAAACTCAAATAAAACTTCTGCCCGACAGTCTATAACAACTGTCGGGCAGTTTTTATATGCTCGAATGATTTTGTTTTCTGTATTCAGCGGGTGTTGTGCCAACCATATTTTTAAAGACACGGCAAAAATACTGTGACGAAGCAAAACCGCTTTCATTAGCACATTCCTCAACCGAAAGGGTTGAAAATGAAAGCAACTCTTTTGCTCTGTTTATTCTGAGTGCTGTTAGATATTTTACAGGCTGTAACCCATAGTGCTTTACAAATAATCTTCTGAGATATACCTCGCTTATTGCGTACTGCTCATTACCAAATAACCCAAAATCGGGGTTTGTAAAGCTTTCTTCAATCCTTGCTTTAAGCTTTAATACCTCTTTCGGAACTGTTTTTTGAGTTGCCTGTTCAGGAATAAAAAGAGAATATATTTTATATATTTGTGCCATAGCCGGAACTTTGTTATCTTCTTTTAAGATGCGGTAAAGCTTTGAGAATTCCTTTTCGCCGAATATTGGAGATGCCAATGTGGCGACTATACTTTTTCTCTTTTGCGTGCCGTCAAAACAGAAGTCACAAAAAATCACATCATAGCTGTCATCGGTGACATTCATTTCATAAGCCTCACCCTTTGCAAGATAAATAATATCAC
Source organism: Acutalibacteraceae bacterium (assembly GCA_045655905.1). Lineage (GTDB taxonomy): Bacteria > Bacillota > Clostridia > Oscillospirales > Acutalibacteraceae > UBA737. The sequence continues at coordinate 3,628 of JAZOQF010000108.1, forward strand.
CCGCATTTGCTGTGAACGAATAATTTTTAAAGGTATAGTGACAGCTGCCTTGTATTACCAAAACGAAAGCATCGCTGTGCCTTGACTTAATAACGAGTGGCTTTAAAAAGCGTTTCATTTTGGAATATGCCGCCTTATGAATTGTAAGCACAGGGCAGAGTGTTTTTGAAATATCCAACTCAGTCATTGTCGCACCTCCTTGCTTTTAAGAATATTTTAGCATATGTTTTTAAATTCTTCAAGAATATTGTTTCGAAAAGTACAATAATTTTGTTATTTACAATTGCAAACATTTTATAGAGGTGTATACTGATATTGAGGTGATTGAAATGACCCCACAAGAAGAAAAGATGTACAACTTTGCAGAATCTCATATATTCCCAAACGGCGCTTATGATGTTCTCGAAGAAGATGCCGCCATTACAGAGTATATGTTGCTTAACTGCGATTTCACAATTCCCGAAGACAACCGCTTTTTTGCAAATATGTATTATGATATTTTCCCACATATTTATACTCCTCGCGCCCGCCAATTCAGACAAGAGATAGACGATGCAGGCCTTCGTGATGGCGAGAATGCATTGGCTCATACAGGGTATTGCGATTTCAGTCACACTAACCCCGAATGGGAAAGTTTAATTCCCCTTGGAATCTACGGAATAAGAGAACGAGCATTATCATACCTTTCAGGCTGCCGTGATGAAAAAAAGAAACGCTTTTACAAAAATGTTGTAAAGGTATATGATGCTGCGCTTGTGTTTATAAAGCGTGTGGCAGATAAAGCCCTAGAGCTAGGCAAAACCGAAATGGCATCAGGACTTAATAATCTTTGCCACTCAGCACCGACTAACCTTTTTGAAGCAATGCAAACCTCAATAATATATTATACAATACAACAGTTTTGCGAGGGTACCTATGTTCGTACTCTCGGCAGACTTGACAGTATTTATTACCCTTTCTACATAAAAGAGAATAAGGAAACGGCTGCTAAACTTGTGTTAGACTTCTACCGTGAAATTGACACCCTAAAAGCCCCCTCGAACATTCCATTTGCTATTGGTGGAACAGATAACGATGGTAACTGCCTTATAAATGAGCTTTCATATCTATTCCTTGATACCTATCGCAAAGCGGGAACGAATAACACCAAATTTCATATAATCTGCTCAGAAAACACACCCGAGGACATAATTAAAAATGCCCTTGACGCTGTACGTGAAGGCAATAACTCGATTGTGTTTATGAATGATGAAAAGGTAGTGGCTTCGCTGTTAAAACTTGGCGCCGAGCCTCAAGACGCGCATAACTACCATATTGTTGGCTGTTATGAATGTGGGGCTTTTGGCGAAATCACCTGTTCCACAAATGCGAGGGTTAATATTCCAAAGGCGTTGGAACTCGCCATCAACGGCGGCAAGGATATGCAAACAGGTATTTTAATTGGTTTAGAAAACAACCAAAGCTTTACTGATTTTAATGAACTATATAATGAGTTTATCCGTCAGCTAAAGCATCTTTGCAAAAATGCAATGCTCGCTACTAACATTTGGGAAAGTCACTACGCTATGATACATTCATCCCTTATTCTCTCGGGTACCTACACCTCGGCAATGGAAAATGGTGGCGACATTTACTGTGACTATACTGCCAAATACAATAATTCCTCTCTAAACGCTATCGGCCTTGGTACTGCGGTTGATTCTCTATCCGCAATAAGAAAACTCGTTTTTGAAGAAAAAAAGCTTACATTACCCGAGCTTACAAAGATTCTTAAAAACGATTGGGAGGGTTATGAGCCCTTACGACTCCTTGTCAAGAACAAATACCCCAAATACGGCAACGCAGATTCAACAGTTGATACACTCGCCCACGATACCGTGAAAGCCATTGCAGATACAGTATGCGGCAAGCCTAACTCTAAGGGTGGCAAGTTCCGTTTAGGACTTTTCTCGATTAACTGGCGTTGGGACCTTGGCAAAAAAACCGCCGCTTCGGCTGACGGACGAAAAAATGCAAGTACATTGTCACAAAATTCCACAGCAAGTTTTGGTGCCGATAAAAACGGTGCTACTGCGCATCTTCTCTCCGCTGCAGTTATTGATGGAACCGACACCCCAAATGCTTCTATCGTAGACCTTGATATGCATTCATCGGCAGTTGTGGGTGAAAACGGTCTTAACTCGATGTATACCGCCCTTACAACCTTTTTCTCCCTTGGCGGTTTTGGAGTGCATTATAATATTTTAGACACCGAAACCCTTAAAAAAGCAAAAGAAAACCCCGAAGAATATCCCAATCTTCAGGTGCGTCTTTGTGGTTGGAATGTGCTTTTCAACAGTCTTACTGAAAAGGAAAAGGACGAGTTTATCGCCCGTTCGGTAAAATGAGTATGAAAGGCTTAATTTCAGGCATTAAAAGAATGGAAATTCACGACGGTGACGGACTTCGCACCACCGTTTTCTTTAAAGGTTGTCCTTTAAAATGCGTGTGGTGTCACAACCCTGAAAGTATTTCCTATAAAAAGCAGATTGCCGTTTTCAAAAACAAATGCATTGAATGTGGCAACTGCGCAAACGTCTGCGAAAACGATGCTGCCACTAATAAAGCTAACTGCAGTTACTGTTTTAAATGTGCCGAAAACTGCCCGGGCGACGCTATTGTTGGATACGGCAAGGAATATGATGCCGAAACGCTCGTAAACGAGCTTTTAATTGATGCTCCGTTCTTTAAAAACGGCAGAGGTGGTGTGACACTTAGTGGCGGCGAGTGTCTGTCCCAACCCGATTTTGCCGTCGAGGTAGCAAAATTACTAAAAGAGAATGATATCAGCGTTTATGTGGATACCTGTGGATATGTCAAACGAGATGTGTTAGAAAGAATAATTCCTTTTACCGATAAATTTCTCTTTGATATAAAGGCTATAGACGAACAAGTTCATATTAAAGCCACAGGCAAATCTAACACGCTAATTCTCGACAATCTAAAATTCCTTGACAGTATGGGTTGCAACATTGAAATCAGAATACCTTTTGTTCCTGAGTTTAACGCTCAAGAAATAGAGTCTATTGCAGGTTTCATATCAACACTTAAAAACATAACCGCTGTTAAGGTACTTAAATACCATAACTTTGCGGCATCACGCTATGATGCCCTAGGAATGGAAAACACCCTGCCATCAACGGCTTGCGATGATACTCATTTAGAAAATGCAAAATCCATTATAAAATCATTTTGCCCAAATATAAAAGTGGAATAAAAAACGCCCTACTTCTCAAATGGAAGTAGGGCAAAAATTTTATTTGCCTACGCAAAAGCTTTTAAATATTTCGTCTGCAACCTCGTTGGTCACTCGTTTGCCTGTAAGTTCAAAGAGGGCTGTCAAAGCATCATCAACACAAATACCAACAGCATCGAGCGTTTGACCGCAATTAATCGCATTATAAGCTTCGCTGACAGCATCTAATGCTCGTTTAGCACAAGCTCGCTGACGCTCATTTATAAGCACGGCACTATCGGGCGAAAGATTAGAAACACCGCAAATTTCAGCAATTTTTCGGGTTAGGTCTTTCTTTCCCTCATTTTGCTTAGCCGAAATATATACCACATTAAAACCTCTAAAAAAATCCTTATTTAGCCGACTCTCAAGGTCGGTTTTATTTATTATAACAAGACAATTTTTATCTTTTATGCTTTCCAAAAGTTTTAAATCATCGTTATCCGGCTCGTTTGAGCAGTCGAAAACCGCCAAAATCAGTTGGGCAGTTTCGATTCGTTTTAAGGCTAAATCGACACCTATGCTTTCTATCGTGTCACCCGTTTCTCTGATACCCGCAGTATCGGCAAGGCGCAGAATAACGTCACCCACCTGCACCGTTTCCTCAATAACGTCACGGGTAGTACCTGCAATGTCGGTAACAATTGAACGGTCTGAGCCACTTAACATATTCATAAGCGAAGATTTTCCGACATTTGGTTTGCCGACAATTGCCGTTTCAATACCCTCTCGCAAAATTCTGCCAAGGTCGTATTCATTCAGCATTATCTCAAGACTGTCTTTAGCGTCAAGAAGCATTGCCGAAAAACTTTCACGGTCAAGGCCCTCTATATCCTCATCGGGATAATCCGAAAAAACTGATATTGCAGCATCTGCCTTGGTTAAAGCGGTGATTATTTTCTCTATTTTCTCTGCGGTTTTTCCTAAATGCGCTCCACGGGACAGTCTTAGCTGAGCATCGCTCTCGGCAGATATTAGTCCCATAATGCTCTCTGCCCTTGTTAAATCGGTCTTGCCGTTTAAAAATGCTCGTTTTGTGAATTCACCCGGCTCTGCCGCAAAGGCACCATGGCTCAAAATGAGCCTTAATGTTTGTCGCAAGATGATACTGCCACCGTGCAGAGTTATCTCTACCGTGTCCTCACCCGTAAAGCTGTGGGGAGCCTTGAAAACCAAGGCAACGCCATCATCTATAACCGAGCCGTTGTCCTTAACCTGTCCGTAAGCCGCAGTATAGCCTTTAAGCTCCCGTAAAGGTTTTCCTGAAAACGAGAAGAAAACCTTATCGGCAATTTCTATCGCTTTGTCACCTGATATTCTAATAACACCCAAGGCACCCTGCCCCGAGGCTGTTGCTATCGCGGCTACCGTACGACTTGACATTTTTTCACTTCCCCAAAAACTCAAATCTTTTAAAAACTTTACCATCACGCTCGACGGTTTCGTTCCACATAAAGCTGGGTCTTACCCAAACCTTACCGTCGTTTTTCAAATCCTTATACACAACCATTTCCTCAAGGGTTTCAGAGTGTTTAGCTATTGCTATAACCTCATATTCATTCCCTTTGAAATGGCGGTATTTACCTAATTTAATATCCATATTACTTCATAAACTCATACATGGCTCTGTAGCACATATATACATCAAGCTTTGCAGTAGTTTCAAAGGGAGCGTGCATTGAAAGAACGGGAACTCCCAAATCAACAACATCAATTCCCATATTGGCAATATACTGCGCAACAGTACCGCCGCCGCCAAGGTCAACCTTTCCAAGCTCACCACTTTGCCAAACGATATTATTTTCGTCGAGTAGTTTGCGGATATATGCCATATACTCAGCCGAGGCATCGGATGTGCCTGCCTTTCCTCTGGCGCCTGTATACTTAGTAACTACCACACCGTAATTAAGGCGGCTTGCATTTCTTCTTTCCATAACATCTTGGAATGTGGGGTCTAACCCTGCATTAACATCGGCAGAAAGACACTTGGAATTTCTGATAGCAACAGTACCGTCACCGCCCTGCATTTTTGCAAGGTCACCGATTACATAACGTAAAAAGTCGGACTCAAGACCCGTATTACCCATTGAGCCTACCTCTTCCTTGTCGGCAAGAATGGCTATTGCAGTTTTTACAGGTTTTTCAACATTCATAATAGCGGTTAATGCGGGATATGCACACACCCTGTCATCCTGACCGTAGGCACCTACCATTGAACGGTCAAGACCGATGTCGCACGCTTTGAATGCGGGTACGATTTCAAGCTCGGCAGAAAGGAAGTCATCCTCTGTTATGCCGTACTTTTCATTAAGCAACTTTAAAATGTTAAGTTTCACAAGTTCGCTTCCCTTGTCATCCTTAAAGGGATGAGAACCCACAAGAACATTTAATTCCTCGCCCTTGATTCCTTCGTTAAGGGTACGCTTGCTTTGTTCTTGAGCCAAGTGTGGTAAAAGGTCATTTATAACAAACTTAGGCTCGTTTTCCTCTTCGCCTATGCATACCTCTTTAACGCTGCCGTCCTTTAGTGCGAAAACACCGTGGAGGCTTAGCGGAATTGCAGTCCATTGATATTTTTTAATACCACCATAATAATGGGTTTTAAAGAGTGCTAACTCAATTTCCTCATACAAGGGATTTGGTTTCAAGTCAAGGCGTGGAGAATCGATATGAGCCGCAGAAATATTAACACCCTTTTCGACATCATCGCTACCAATAACAGCCAAAGCCAATGCTTTGCCACGGTTATTTATATAAACCTTGTCACCAGCACTATATTTCTTTGTGTTGTCGAACTCACAAAAGCCGTTTTCTTCTGCCATTTTTATAGCAGCACTCACAGCCTCACGCTCGGTTTTTGCATTATCCAAAAATCTTTTATAACCTTCGCAGTAATCTTCGCTTTGACGAATTACTTCATCTTCGACCAAAGCAATACCATTTTTCGGACTGCTGCAAAGTTCTTTTTTTAGTTTCTCAGAAATAGTTTCAGACATTAGTATCTCTCCTTTATTTCCTTTAGTATATCCTCAAATTCTTTTGTGAATACAGTTATATCGCCGTTATTACAGATCACAAAATCTGCATTTTGCTTGTAAAAATCATCGGTTTGACCCGCACCCATACGAAGTTTTGCTTGCTTATCGGTTAAACCGTCCCGTTTTTTGATTCTTTCAAATCTTAAATCTTTATCCGCCAAAACCGCAATAGTAACATCACACTCGGAATTCATTCCGCTTTCAAATAAGGTTGGAGCGTCTAATAAAACATACTCTTTATCACACTCGATCCTTATTAAATTAGCAATAAACGGCAGCAAGGTTTTATTTAGCAACTGGGTATTTTCCTTTGTGGCAAAGGCTTTTTTTGCTAATGCTTTTCGGTTTAGATTTCCGTCAGGTAACAGTATATCCTCACCAAAAACTTTTGTGAGCGCCTTTAAGCCGTCTGTGCCTTTTTCTACTGCTTGTCTTGCAGTTTTATCACAGTCAATAACCTTGTAGCCAAAATTCCGCGCCACAGCGGTTAAACTGCTTTTTCCCGCTCCCGTGGGACCTGTAAGACCTATCATTTTCATAACTCTATCACCTTAAATCCGCAAGCTCTCAGCAATCTGTTATAAACCGCTAAGCCAATTCCCGTTTTAGATGGTGCGTGTATGTAAACCTTTTCGGCATTCATTTCGTCCACTTGTCTTAGTGCAGAAAAAACGCTGTGCGCCAAGGTGGTTTCCTGCTTTTCGTCACCGTAACAAAGCGTTGGAACTTTAATTAGAGCCTCTTCCGTCTTAAAGCAAAGCGCTACACAGTTTTTCTCGCCGTTTACAAACTTTACAAAATCCTGACTTTCACCCACAACCAAAAAGCTCTCGGTTTTAGGTGCGTAGTGCTTGTACTTCATTCCGGGAGACGCTACCTGTTTACCCTTTTCAGGCTCCGCCAAAACTGCTTTGTCAATTACTATATCGGGCATTATCTCCCTTAACTGCTCGGCGGTGATTCCGCCCGGTCTTAAAAGTCTTGGTGGATTTTCACAAAATGTCACAACCGTTGACTCGACGCCGACTTCGCATTCATCCGAATAAACTATACCCTCTATTTTGCCCGATAAATCAGCCTCAACGTGAAAAGCCGATGTAGGACTTGGACTGCCCGAAGTGTTAGCCGAAGGCGCTGCCAAAGGAAAACCGCACAGTTTAATAATCTCAAGCGCCACCTCGTTTTGAGGCATTCTAACAGCTACTGTATCAAGATTCGGCGAAATGCAGTCACCTATTTTGTTGGTTTTAGGAAGCACCATTGTGAACGGACCCGGCCAAAATTTTTCAGCACACCGGAGAGCCAAATCAGGTATGTTTTTAGCAACCGTTTTTAGCATTTCCATATCGGAAATGTGAACTATTAAAGGATTGTCCTGAGGTCTGCCCTTAGCCTTGAAAATTTCACCAACAGCATTTTCATCAAAAGCGTTTGCAGCAAGACCGTAAACCGTTTCGGTGGGTATTGCCACCACGCCGCTGCTTTTCAGTAGCTCTGCCGCCTTTTCAAGACCCTCTTTATGGTCCTTTAGCTTTAATGTTTCCATTTTACTGTTCCTGTTCTTGTTTTAAGGCTTCGGCTCGGTAATAGGTGATTAAGGAATCTACCACCTCATCCATATCGCCGTTTAAAATTTGGTCAAGCTTGTAAAGGGTAAGACCAATTCTGTGGTCTGTAACTCTACCCTGAGGGTAGTTGTAGGTTCTGATTCGCTCACTTCTGTCACCAGTACCTACCTGTGACTTTCTGTCAGATGCGATTGCCTCGTCATGCTCACGCTGTTTCTCATCAAGCAAACGAGAACGCAGAATTTTAAGCGCCTTGTCTTTATTTTTAAACTGACTTCGCTCGTCCTGACACTCAACCACAGTACCCGTAGGAATATGTGTTACACGAATAGCAGATGAGGTTTTGTTGATGTGCTGACCACCGGCACCCGACGAACGGAAAGTGTCAATTTTAAGGTCGGCAGGGTTGATTTCAAGTTCAACATCTTCAGCCTCAGGCAAAACAGCAACCGTTACTGTTGATGTGTGAATTCTGCCCTGAGTTTCGGTGTCAGGCACACGCTGAACACGATGCACACCACTTTCGTACTTAAAACGTGAATATGCACCTGCGCCCTCTATCATAAAACTAACTTCTTTATATCCGCCAAGCTCGGTTTCGTTAGCATTAACTATCTCTGTGCTCCAACGTCTTGACTCGGCATACATAGTGTACATTCTGTAAAGACTGCCTGCAAACAAAGCCGCTTCCTCACCGCCGGCTCCGCCTCTTATTTCGACGATAACATTCTTTTCATCGTTAGGGTCTTTGGGCAAAAGCAAAATTTTAAGCTCATCGGAGAATATTTCGATATTCTCCTTTGCGGTTTTAAGTTCTTCTTCGGCAAGTTCTTTGAGTTCCTTATCCGAGCCTGCCTCAGCTAAGATTTCCAAAGCTTCCTTCTCTGCAGTTACAGCGGCAGTATACTCCCTATATTTCTCAACAATGGGGGTTAACTCGCTGTGTTCTTTCATAAGCTTTCTGAAAAGCTCGTTATTAGATGCCACATCAGGACGAGTAAGCTCAATTCCTATTTGTTCATAACGGTTAACAACCATTTCCAACTTGTTAAACATATTTACTCCTCACCAGGTTTAATAATCTTTTTTATATTTTTTTCGGCCTTTACACGAGGGAGCATGATTTCATGAGAACAACCTTCGCATACAAGCTTGAAATCCATACCTATTCTCGTCACTTTAAAAATATTACATCCGCAAGGATGACTTTTTTTCATTACCAAACGATCGTTCAACTGAATATCCATACTACACCACCATTCTAACATATTATTATATAATATGTTAAACTTAAAAGCAAGGATTTAAACACCAAAAAAACGATTTCTTTTACCAAGATTAACAAAGGGAGCAGGGTCGGTGTTTACAAGTATTGTTTCCTGACCTATAACCTCGATTTCGCTCCACGGAATTACTATATCCTCTTCCCTGCCCAAAATGCCGAAAAAACGAAGTCTGCCAAAGATAATTAGCGACTGCGCTTTGCCGTCGGGACAGCTGAATTCTACGTCACCGGGATACCCTAAAACGCATCCATTTTTGACGCAAACTATCTGCTTCATTTTAATGTCTGAAATTCTTGAAAACATAAAATTTCCCCTTTCGTAAAAAAGACCCGAATTCTATTGCTGAATTCGGGTACTTTTAATATATATGCTAAATTTCAGGGGTTTAGTCGTTAAATACATTCTCGCTTTCTTCTTCACCGTCTTCGTTTTCGATAACGGTTTTTTCGGGAGTGTAAACTCCTAAATCACGGCGCTTGTCCAAATCCTCATCAGGATGAGCTTCATAATAAGGGTCAATTATGTACTTTTTAACAGATGGGAATATGCAATACTGTACTAACAGATACTTGAACGACGGGAATGTCATAGCAAAAAACATTATCTCAACAGCCAAAACAAGTAAAAACCATTTTGAAAGCAAGAATAACATTCCAACGTATATTGCAAGGACTAACACCTGTGAGAAAAAGCAGATTAAATTGCTCTTGAAGTTTATGAAAACAAATTTAAAACTGTTTTTGTAAATCTGCTTTAGAGTAAACTTAAATGTTATCATAAGTGTCCACAAGAAATAGTTCATAATTGTGAATGTGAACAGCATAGCAAAGGTTATACCAAGGCCAATTCGAGCCATTATTCCGTCGCTGTTATAGAAAAACCAAGCATCGAATATTAAGACGGCATAAATCAAAGTGTTAATAATTCCTGCAGGCAAAGCCTGTTTCCAGTTTTTCTTTATGGTTTCAAAAAAGTCGCTAAGTCCGAAAGAATGTTTATCTCTTGCGGTGTTACGAGCTACATTGGTCATGCCGGCAGCCGCCAAGCCCGATGTTACCTGTGGCAGAGAAATTGCCGAGTAAACAAGACTTATAGTTATAAACTTCCAAAAATTTCTGAAAAAGGTCTCGAAAAACACGATGAATGTGCGCTTTTTTGGTGCGTCTTTCGCAATTCCCGGACCCTCTTTGTCAAAATTAAAAAAACCGAAGAATGCCATTTTAAAACTCCTTTATTTTGTCTTTTTGTAGGTAAGCTTTTCAGTTACTGAGAAATCTTTAAATCCAAGATAATATCCCAAAAAAGAAACTGCGGGAACAATTAAGAATATTACCGCAAATACAAAAAACTTCCAGAAGCTAATCTCACAAAATTTATCAGTTCCTCTTGTTAACAGTTCGAAGAAATAATAATACGATGGGTTGATAAGCTTATAAAGCGCTGCAGAAAAAGGCTTGATTAAAGCGAAAACGGGTATTGACAACACAGATGGTGCAATCGCTACCAAGCCGATTTTAAGACCCTTTAAGGCATCTGCCTGTGCATTTCCTGTAAGAACCATATTTCTGTCCTTATATCCCTTGGCCCAAAGGGTTGGATAAACTAAACCTATGAGCAACAGCAAGGTTAAAATCTGAATAATCGGTCCATAAGCATCGGGATTTGCACTATCCTTTAACATTGCAACTGCAATTGAGATAATTGACAATGCCAAGAAAAAACAAAGTATGTTAATAACAATTATTTTTCCGAACAGCCGAGCGCCGTCTTTAATTATTTCTTTCATATTGACTCCTCAAAAAAATATTTAACTACATTATATTCCAAAAAATAAAAAAAAGCAAGGGAACAAAGCTATTCCCCTACTTTTTTAATACTTTATTTACAATATAATCCATAAAACTACTGCCGAAATACCCAAAAGCAGTAACGCGGACACAGAAATAAACCTGATTTTCTTTAAGTGCCTTCGGCGTCTTAAAGACCTTTTCTTGAACTGCGGGTTCGCCTCAAATCCGAGAGAGAGAAATTCGGTCGCCTGTTTAAGTTCAACAGAACTTAAATCGCCGTATTCCGGTGTCACATAGAAAACAATTTTCTCGAAAAATTTGTTACCTGTATTGTTGACCTCTATTACTCTTTTATTTACACCCTTAACCATAAAAATTTGCTCCTTTTTTAGGACTTTAACGATAGTTTTGCCATAAAAAGGAAAGGTTATTCAGGTTAACATAAAAATGTGGATAACTCGGTTAAAAAGTTGATTAACTGGCTTAATTTCGTGATTTTTTATCCACTTTTTAATTATTTTTTGTTGTTATGTAAACTAGGTCTGTGGATAATTTTACGTTTTTTGTCGAAAAAAGTATTAAAATTTTGTTCTTTTTCAAGCGATTAAAAGGGGTTTATATCTATTTGGTATCTCGTCTTCCGGTTAAGAAATTTACCGTGTTTTCTACCGAATTTAAAACGTCTTCGGACTGTATTTTCTCCCCTGCCGAGCGATAATCATATACCTTGCAATACTCCGAAACATCCCCATAAAGTTTTTTGGAATAATCGCCCGTAATACGGGTAAGATTGCTCACGAATTCGCTGCCGTAACGTTTCATTTTTCGCTTGTCATACTCTGCCATTAGTCTTTCAAAATGTGGCAAACAGAACTGCGGTTGGGAATTAAACATTTCCCTGAAATCCCTTTGGGTTTCGTATGTACGGTAAATTGTATCTATCATTCGGCTAAAACCAAACTCGATTTTATCACATATAAAACAAGTTTCGGAGATTTTGCCTGCTTTCTCGCCTTTTTTAGAAGCTGAAGAAAAAAGGTTTTTGTTGAATATACCCTTGTTTATTTCATCAATATGTGTTTGAAGCATTAAACTTAACTGCAGTCTGCCACGGGTGGAAAGCATTTTATCATAATGCTTTTCGCAAAATCCTACCTTGTTTGTGGCAATTCTCACGTCAGGCTCCATCATAGCGTCACCCAAAATGTATTCTACAATACGCTTTTCCGCACGCTCATACATTCGGCACATAGGACAGCCGTCATTTTCTTCAAATATTTCACTAATCGGTATGGTACAAATATCTTCACGCATAATATCCACTCCAAAACTTTACTATTGCCATTATACCACATTTTTTGTATAATTCAATCAAGAGGTGAAAAAATGTTTAACGCCGAATTTAAAAACAACAATACTTATTTTACCCTTTTAGACCCTTTTTCACTAAGCCAAACCCTTGACTGTGGTCAGGCATTTCGTTTCGAGCCCTTGAGTGATAACAAATGGTGTGGTATTGCCTGTCAAAGATATTTGGAAATTGAAAAACTTGCTGACGGCAGTTTTGTTTTATATAATGTGAGCCAAAAAGAGTTTGAAGAAATTTGGAAACATTATTTTGATTTGGACCGAGATTACAATGAGATAATTGAAAAAATCAGCCAAAACGAAACGCTGAAAGCCGCAGCGCAATTCGGCAGCGGTATTCGTGTTTTAAACCAACCGCCTTGGGAAACACTTTGTTCTTTCATCATTTCTCAAAACAACAACATTAAAAGAATTAAAGGTATCATTTCCCGCCTTTGCGAAACCTACGGCGAGAAAATTGACGGCGGTTACACATTTCCCTCGGCCGAAACATTAGCGAAATTAGAGGTTGATGATTTGTCGCCTTTAAGAGCGGGATTTAGAGCGAAATACATAATCGATGCCGCAAGAAAGGTTTCAAATGGCGCCGTCAAGCTTGACAGCCTTAAAAATATGCCCTACGAAGACGCTCAAGCTGAGCTTTTAAAAATTAAGGGAGTGGGTCCCAAGGTTGCCGACTGCGCATTGCTTTTCTCCCACGGACACATCGAGGCATTACCAAAAGATGTGTGGATTAAAAAAGCCTTGCAACAACTTTTCGGTGGTGAACTCCCCGAAATTGCTGTGCCTTATGCCGGCATTGTTCAGCAGTATATTTTCTTTTACGCACGAGAAACAAAACTTAATATATAACAAAAAA
>JAZOQF010000109.1:0-3854 GCA_045655905.1 Acutalibacteraceae bacterium
GTAGCCGACTTAAAGTTGATAATATTAATCTTAGAATTAAACGTTCCCGATACAGAATTAAAGGTGGAAACTGCTATCTTTTTGCCCGACGATGCTATTGCAACATTATTTATAGTTTCTTCAGCTGAATACCATTCATAAATTTGCTTATAGCGTTTATTAAAAACAGTAACCTGAGATGTATAACTATCAGAATGGGTTGCTAACGCGAAACTTCCGGAATCAGATATTCCGCCGCAAATAATCTCATTTTTAGTTTCTTCATTTTTTTGAAGTCCGTTAAGCGAGTATATCGAAAATTGTTTTCCACCTTGATTATATAATAAAGACTTTCCTTTTGAGGCACAAAGAATAGGTTTTTCATAACCGTGTGCTTCGGAAAACAAAATCTTTCCTGCCGAAGAATATGCACTTAAATGTGTATCGGTCAAATGAAGATAGTAATTACCCATTGGGACAACACTCAAAACCTGACTGCCCGTAGCACTTATAGGGTAGCTACCTGTTCCAATTACAGCAGTCATATTAGATACAGTTTGAAATAAACCTGCAGGTAAAATAATCTGAAACAACATTACAACCACAAATACTACAACTAATGCCACAGCATAAAACTTAAGTTTTAATGCGCGCAAGCCTTTCTTTCCCTGAACTACCTTTAAGGGCGCTGTTGGCTTTTCCTTGGCTTTTTTTGCACCATAATGATTCATTTCAATTTCATCATACTGCTGTTTAACCTTTACGGGTTGTTTAGCCCTTTTCTTAGGAGCAGACAATATTCGGTTGTGTTTCTTCTTTTTGTATTTTGGCATTGTATCACCTTTATTTAATAGTACACTTTTTCTAAAAACAAACCTTGGGGTGGCGCAGTAACTCCCGCTTTATCACGGGATTTAGTTTCAAAAACTTCATTAGCACAGTTTGGATTTAATCGTCCGTCAGACACGTCGACAGCCGTTCCTACGATAATTCTCACCATGTTATATAAAAAGCCGTTTGCGGTGATTTTAAGGGTAATTAGATCATCGTTCTTTTCAACATAACATTCGCTGACATCTCTAATGGTATTTTCTACCGTTCTGCCGGATGAGGAGAAACCGTAAAAATCGTGAGTTCCAACAATATTTTTACAAAACTCATTCATTCTATCTAAATTCAAATTACGTTCAATTTTCCAAACAAAAGGTGCTAAAAACGGATCTTTTGTATTGGAATTGAAAATATTATAAGCGTATGTTTTGCCCTTTGCGTCAAAACGTGCGTGAAAACTGCTGTCAACCTCTTTAGCATTTATTACCGCAATATCACCTGGCAAAACGCTGTTAAGACCTTTTAAAAATGCTTCTAACGGAATTGTTTCTTCACAATCCAAATGACAGCAAAACATTTTAGCGTGTACACCGGCATCTGTTCTGCTACAACCACTCACCGAGGTTTCCTTGCCTAAAACTTTAAACAATGAGTGTTGCAAAACCTCTTGAACTGTAATGCCATTTGGTTGAATTTGCCATCCGTGATAATTTGTGCCGTTGTAACTAATCGTAAGCAAAATTCGTTTCATAAAATTACCTTAAAAAATAATATTTAGAACTATAATACCGGTCATAAATAACAGAATAAAAATTCCTGCATACAAATCGGTTACAGAAAGTCTTAACTGTTTCATTCTCGTCTTTCCTTCACCACCGTTATAGCAACGGCATTCCATTGCTTCTGCCAACTCATAAGCACGTCTTACAGAAGATATAAGCAACGGAATCAAAATTGGTATTAACGCCTTGACTCGTTCAACCAATTTGCCGTTTTCAAGATCTACACCCCTTGCTTTTTGAGCATTCATGATTTTTTCCGCTTCTTCAATGAGGGTTGGAATAAATCTAAGCGCTATGGTCATCATCATGGCAAAAGTATGAACTGCCTTCTTAAGACCTATATGCTTTAAAGGGGAAAGCAAACTTTCGATAGCATCGGTAAGGCTATTTGGGGTGGTGGTATAGGTCAGTACAGAACTTATAAAAATGAGCAGAATTATACGTAGTGCCATAAATACGGAGCGGTATACTCCACCTGTGGTTATATCGATTATCCAAAATGAAATCAAACTGGTTCCGGTTTTGCTGTAAAACAAATTTATAACCGCAGTAAATAAAAGTACCATCCAAATTGCCTTAATATTCTTTAAAAACAGTCCCACAGGCACCTTGGAAATCAAAATCACAAACAGTACCGTTAAGGTCGAAAAAGCTAAAGAAAGCGCATTTTGTGATACGAAAATAAAAACAATGAACGCTGTCATTAAAAGGATTTTCACTCTTGGGTCACATTTGTGAACAACTGACTTGGCTTCGTAATACTGCCCGAAGGTTATATCTTTAAGCATTATTCTCCACCTTCAATTCCTTTTAAAATTTCGATAGCCTGTTCCACAGTTAAAGGCATTTTTGAAAAATCAAACCCGAACTTTTCAAGTTCCTCGAATACCTTTGTGACAATAGGAATGTTAAGACCGATTTTTCTTAGTTCCTCACCTTTAGAAAAAACGTTTTCGGGTGTGTCAAACATAAATAACTCACCCTTGTTAAGAACTAGAATTTTATCCGCCAATGAAGCCATATCTTCCATACTGTGAGAAATTATAATCACAGTTGCGTTTGTGGCTTTTCTGTAATTACGGATAATCTCCATAACATCTTCTCTGCCCTTAGGGTCTAAGCCTGCTGTGGGCTCATCAAAGACAATAACCTGTGGTTTCATTGCCATTACACCCGCAATAGCAACACGGCGTTTTTCACCGCCCGAAAGGTCAAACGGAGATTTTTCAAAAAATTCAGGTTTAACACCTACAATATCACATATTTCCTTAACAGCGTTATCTAAAGCATCACCGTCAAGCCCCATGTTCTTAGGACCAAAAGAAATATCTTTAAATACAGTTTCTTCAAATAACTGATATTCGGGATACTGGAAAACAAGACCTACCTTAGAACGAATCTTCCTGATTTGCGTAGGGTCAGACCAAATATCCTCGTTTTGAAACAAAACATTACCCTCTGTCGGCTTTAAAAGTCCGTTGAGATGCTGTACCAAGGTTGACTTTCCTGAGCCTGTGTGACCAATTATACCGATTATCTCGCCCTCGTTTACAGTAAAAGAAATATCCTTTACAGCATCATTGATAAATGGTGAGTTTCCCGAATAACTATGGGTAAGATTTTTAACCTCTAAAATTGCCAAAATATTACTCCTTCTTGAGTGCCGATGCTATTTCCTTTGCAGTATCTTCTACCGAAATAACATTGGTATTTATATTGAAACCGACTTTTTGCATTTGATATAAAAGCTCGGTTGTTTGCGGAACATCAAGTCCTACCGATTTTAAAAGTTCGACATTTTTGAAAACTTCGTTAGGTGTGCCGTCTTTAATAATTTCACCGTCATTCATAACGAGAACTCGGTCAGCATTTTCAGCTTCTTCCATATAGTGAGTTATTAAAATTACTGTTATACCCTTTTCGCTGTTTAGTTTGTGGAGAGTTTCGATAATCGCTCTTCTACCCTTTGGGTCAAGCATAGCGGTAGGCTCATCCAAGACGAGGCACTCAGGCTCCATCGCAATTATTCCCGCAATAGCAATTCTTTGCTTTTGACCGCCCGACAGTCTGTGTGAGGTCGAATTTTTAAATTCTTCCATTCCAACCGATTTTAAAGCATTATCAACACGCTCACGAATAACAGAAGGCTCGAGCCCTAAATTTTCAGGACCGAAAGCAACATCTTCCTCGACAATTGAAGCGATTAACTGATTATCAGGGTTTTGAAAAACCATACCCACACGGCGTTTAACTTCAATTTCG
>JAZOQF010000110.1:0-2595 GCA_045655905.1 Acutalibacteraceae bacterium
ACCGCTATGAGTATGATAGCTGGTACAGCTCGCAGCATGGGCGTAGAAGTAGTCGATTAATTCTCTCTTGTGGGAGGAAAATTCCGATTTAACCACTTATTGGGAGGTCAACAATGAAACACGGTAAAAAGTATAATGAAAGCGTAAAGCTTATTGAAACCGGTAAGCTTTACGATGTAGAAGAAGCAGTTGAGGTTGCTGTTAAAACCGGTACTGCTAAATTCGATGAAACGGTTGAAATTCATGTTCGCTTAGGTGTAGACTCTCGTCACGCTGACCAACAGGTTCGCGGTGCTGTAGTTCTTCCTAACGGAACAGGTAAAAAGGTTAGAACCCTTGTTATTGCTAAGGGTGACAACGCCAAAGCAGCTGAAGAGGCTGGCTCTGATTTCGTTGGAGCAGAGGAAATGGTTGCTAAAATCCAGAACGAAAACTGGTTAGATTTCGATGTTGTTATCGCAACACCTGACATGATGGGCGTTGTAGGTCGTCTAGGTAAGGTTTTAGGTCCTCGTGGCTTAATGCCAACTCCTAAGGCTGGTACTGTTACACCTGACGTTGCTAAGGCTGTTACCGAAGCTAAAGCCGGTAAGATTGAGTACCGTCTTGACAAGACCAACATCATTCACTGCCCCATCGGTAAGGTTTCCTTCGGTGGCGAGAAACTCAAAGAGAACTTCGATGCTCTTATGGGTGCCATCATCAAGGCTAAGCCTGCTGCTACCAAGGGTCAGTACATCAAGTCTTGCACTATCGCTACCACAATGGGCCCTGGTGTAAAACTTAATGTTGCTAAGTTTGGCAACTAATTTAAACTTTAAACAGCGCTATGCGAACGCATAGCGCTGTTTTTTTATAACAAAAGTATAGTAATAAAATAATTTATTGATATTTACTTGCGGCGGTGGTATAATTTAAGTACCACATAACATTTTTAATATTTGACAATACTTAAAGTGTGTATTTTTATCTTTTGGTAAAAATGCAGGCTCTATTTTCGCATACTTTAGTATTGTCTGAAAATGTTGTGTGGTAGCAATTAGGAGTCGCATTTTTCGGTGTGTGTGACTTCGGTTGCACACACTTTTTTGATTTTAGGAGGGTAGTATTATCACCGAAAAAAATATTAAAATTGAAGGAGTTATAAAAATGAAAAAAACACTCAGAACTATCATGTCTTTACTTTTAGTACTTTCTATTTTCACTTTAACCGCTTGTAGCAACTCGGAAGTAAAAAATGTTGTTACTCTAATTGATAACATTGGAGAAGTAACTGTTGATTCAAAAGATGATATTGACAATGCTTCTAAAGCATACAATTCACTTGAAGAGCAAGATAAAAAATCAGTAGAAAATATTGAAAAATTGAATGAAGCAAAAAAAGCATTTAAAAAATTAGAGCCCGAATATATAGAAAAAGTAGTTTCAGAGTATGAATTTCAATCTTCTGATTTCGATTATAATAAACTCAAAAAATTCGTTTCGGAATATCATGACAAACTAAACGAGGAACAAAGAAAAATCATTGGTTGTGCTATCGGAAAATGCAAACTTGAAGATTTGGTTGTTCCAATGGTACAAAACAAAATGAAAAATCCAAGTTCATTTGAATTTGTAAGTTTTGATCCAGGTTTTATAACACAAGGTGATGATGGCTATTACAATTCTTTTATAAAATTAACCTATAGAGGAACAAACTCTTTTGGCGGCACTGTAACCGAAACAGAAAGCGGATTTATTAAATTTAGTGTAAATTTTGAAAATTGTATTATTTCATATAATTCATATTATTAAAGATTATACATAAAATTCGGGAGCGGTTTTGTGCCGCTCCCTTTTAGTTTTCCAATAGTGAAAGATATTTGTAAATGGTTGTTCTGCTCATATCGTAAAAATTAGACACATCATAGGTATATACCCTTAAATGATGTGTTCAAGTATTATTAATAAAAAAAGAACTTGAGAAAATTCTCAAGTTCTTTAAATATGCATAAATCCTTATTTGTTAAGCGCTTCGTTAACTGCAACTGCACAAGCAACGGTCATACCAACCATGGGGTTATTACCTGCACCGATAAGACCCATCATTTCTACGTGAGCAGGAACGGAAGAAGAACCTGCGAACTGAGCGTCGGAGTGCATACGTCCCATTGTATCGGTCATACCGTAGGAAGCAGGGCCTGCAGCCATATTGTCAGGATGCAATGTACGTCCTGTACCGCCACCGGATGCAACAGAGAAGTATTTCTTGCCCTGTTCGATACACTCTTTCTTGTAGGTACCTGCAACTGGATGCTGGAATCTTGTTGGGTTGGTGGAGTTACCTGTAATAGAAACGTCAACACCCTCTTTGTGCATGATAGCAACGCCCTCACGAACATCGTCAGCACCGTAGCAACGTACCTTTGCACGCTCGCCGTTAGAGTATGCGGTTTCTTCAACAATCTTTAACTCGCCTGTATAGTAGTCAAACTGAGTTTGAACATAGGTGAATCCGTTGATTCTTGAAATGATCTTAGCGGCGTCTTTTCCAAGACCGTTAAGAACAACTCTTAAAGGCTCTTTACGAGCTTTGTTAGCGCTACGAGCGAGGCC
>JAZOQF010000111.1:0-13954 GCA_045655905.1 Acutalibacteraceae bacterium
GCAGAAACCTTGGCGCCTAAAAAGGGAGACAGGGTGCTTGATATTTGTGCCGCTCCCGGTGGTAAAACCTTTACAATGGCAAATCTTATGGGTGACGAGGGCGAAATCATCGCGTGTGATTTGCACCCACACAGAGCAGAACTTATAGAAAAATCTGCCAAACGGTTAGGACTTAACATTGTCAAAACAAAGGTGGCTGACGCTACCGTTTTCGATGAAAATTTAGGGGAATTTGACTGCATTTTATGTGATGTTCCCTGTTCGGGACTTGGTGTTATTCGCCGAAAACCCGAGATAAAATACACTAAACCTGATGATTTTAAACAACTTGAAGAAACACAGAAAAAAATAGTGAAGAACGCATTAAGGTATCTTAAAAAGGGTGGAAAACTCCTTTATTCTACCTGTACGTTAAGACAGGAAGAAAACGAAAACCTTGTAATTTGGCTTAATAAGGAGTATAATGACCTTCACAAGTCTTACGAGCATACCTTTATGCCACATAAGGACGGCACTGACGGTTTTTACTGTGCGCTGTTCGAAAAAAGATAATTTGGGAGTGAAGGTGCTTTTTGGATAAGACCGATATTAAGTCTTTAAGCTTTAATGAACTTGAAAATTTAATAAAGCAGATGAACGAGCCTAAATTCAGGGCGTCGCAAATATTTAAGTGGCTTCAAATCGGTGTAGAATCCTTTGACGAAATGACCGATGTGCCCTTGAAACTAAGGGAGAGTTTAGAGGAAAGCTGTTATATAGCAAGCCTTAAAATTTTGAGGAAACTCAAATCCCGAATTGACGGTACGGTTAAGTATTTGTACGAACTTCCGGACGGAAATACCATTGAGTCGGTGCTTATGAAATACGAGCATGGGTATTCACTTTGCATTTCAACACAAGTAGGTTGCAGAATGGGTTGCAGCTTTTGTGCTACGGGGCTCGGCGGGCTTATGAGGGACCTAACGGCTTCTGAAATGTTGGCTCAAATTACCACCGCGCAAAGAGATGAAAACATCAGAATTTCCAATGTGGTTATGATGGGTATGGGCGAGCCGCTCGATAATTTCGAAAACTCGGTTAAGTTTTTACAGTTGGTTTCCAATGAAATGGGACTGAACATTGGACTTCGTCACATATCCCTTTCGACCTGTGGAATTGTAAGTGGAATAGAAAAGCTTAAAGAGTATAATTTCCCGATAACCCTTTCGGTGTCACTCCACGCTCCGTTTGACAGTATTCGTTCTAATATGATGAAGATAAATAAAAAATGGAACATAGATGAGTTGCTCGGTGCTTGCCGAGAATATCAAAAGGTGACGACAAGACGTATATCTTTCGAATACGCTCTGATTGAGGGCGTGAATGACACAAAAGAATGTGCAGATGAATTGGCGCGAAAATTAAAAGGCATAATGTGTCATATAAATTTAATACCGGTAAACCCGGTTAAGGAAAACAAAAACAAAACCCCAGATAAAAACAGAATTTTAAAATTTAAAGGTTGGCTTGAGGGAAAAGGAATGAACGCTACAGTAAGGCGCACCTTGGGAGCGGATATTAACGCTTCCTGCGGCCAACTAAGACGAAGAGAACAGGAGGGAGATACATGATAATCAGAGCCAAAACCGACGTCGGTGTCAAGCGTCACACAAATCAGGATGCTTTCTCGGTGTTGGAGTTTGAGGATAACGGCGTTTTAGCTGTTGTTTGCGACGGTATGGGCGGAGCTAATGCCGGAAACGTTGCCAGTCAAAAGGCTGCTGAGGTTATAGTATCCTTTTTTGAGCGTTCTTACCGTAAAGGTCTCAATTCTTCGGGAATTATCGCTTTACTCCAAAGTGCGGTGATTTCTGCAAACATTGAAGTATATGACATGGCACAAAAAAACAGCGAGCTTTCGGGAATGGGCACAACGGTTGTCGCAATGTTTATGACCGATGAATTTACTGTGATTTCCCACGTGGGTGACAGCCGAGCGTATTTAATTGGCGACGAAATTGTTCAACTCACTCGTGACCATTCGGTGGTGCAGTCACTAATTGAGAGCGGTAAGTTGACTGTGGAAGAAGCAAAGGTCCACCCGAGACGAAATGTTATTACGAGAGCACTTGGAATTGAAAATGAAGTTTTGATCGACAGCGAGGAATATACTGTCAAAGATTCACAGAGTATATTGCTTTGTACCGACGGACTTTCAAATTTTGTCAGCACAGAAGAGATGAAAGAAATTTTTTCACAAGAAACAGAAGATGTTGCCGCTTTACTTGTTGAGCGAGCTAACGAAAACGGCGGCGGGGATAATATAACCGTTGTTACTGTAACGAAAGGATGAAAATGATGGATAGATTTGTAGGAAAACGACTTGACGGAAGATATGAAATCGAAAGTATCGTAGGCGTTGGCGGTATGGCCGTTGTTTACAAGGCTTACGACAATCAGGAAAACCGTACGGTTGCTGTTAAAATTCTCAAAGAGGAATTTATTTCCAATCAGGAGTTTGTGCGCCGTTTTAAAAATGAGTCCAAAGCTATCGCAATGCTTTCTCACCAAAACATAGTTAAGGTACACGACGTAAGCTTTGGCGACCTTATTCAGTACATTGTAATGGAGTATATCGAGGGAATCACCCTTAAAGAGTATATTGAAAGACAGGGCAGTCTTCGCCTTAAAGACGCTGTTCATTTCACCATTCAGATTTTACGTGCTCTTCAGCATGCTCACGATAAGGGCATAGTTCACAGAGATATTAAGCCACAGAATATTATGGTTTTGCCTGACGGAACTATCAAGGTTACCGACTTTGGTATTGCTCGTTTTGCACGCAACAGCCAGAGAACTATTACCGATAAGGCAATCGGCTCTGTTCATTATATCAGCCCTGAGCAGGCAAGAGGCGAAAAGACCGACGAGAAATCGGATATTTATTCTGTTGGTGTTATGCTTTATGAAATGATTACAGGTCAAATGCCTTTCCAGGCAGACTCGGCTGTGTCGGTTGCTATTATGCAGCTCCAGCGTGATCCTAAAAGCCCATCTGAAATTAATGGTTCAATACCCGAGGGACTTGAGCAGATTACAATGCACGCAATGCAAAAAGCTCCTGAGAGACGTTATCAGTCATCAGCAGAAATGCTTTGTGACCTTGATGCATTCCGTAAGGACCCCTCTATTACTTTTGGATATTCTTATTTTGTCGACGATTCACCAACAAAGTTTGTAGGAACTGAAAATGAGGAGCTCGCTGATTTTGATGAGCAAGAGGAAGAACAGGAAAAGAACAGTATCATCCCGATTTTAACAGGTGTTGCTGTAACTCTTGTGTTGGCACTTGTTGTTTTAGGTATTATTTTCATTCCCAAATTCCTTAATGGAAGCACTATGGAAATCGCCTGTCCTGATTTTGTAGGTCAAAAGTACGAGGATATTTTAAACAACAAAGAATATGAAGATAATTTCGACTTTGAGGATGAGTGGGGTCATAGCGAAGAATACGAATATGGCTATGTCTTTGAGCAGTCCGAACGTGAGGGCGAAATGCTCAAGAAAAATGCAAAAATCACCCTTTATATCAGTATGGGACAAAACACCAAAAAGGTGCCTGATGTTTACGGCAAGAGTGAATCTGCTGCGGTATCCATATTAAAGTCTGAAGGCTTTAAGGTCGAGGTTGTTGAGAAACCCGATGAAGATACAGAAAAAGGCTGTGTAATCGAGACCGCTCCTGTTAAAACTACTGTTGTAGAGCCGAATTCAAAGGTTATAGTTTATGTATGCAGCGGCAAGCCTGAGAAAAAGGTTGCCGTTCCGGATGTTACCGGTATGACCGAGGAAGATGCAAAGAAAAAGCTTGAAGAAGAAAAATTTGTTGTTAAGACAGAGGAACTTTTGCTCACCAAGGAGGATAAATTCTATCCCTTAGGAGTTGTAGCAAAGCAAGACCCGACAGGCTCCAAAAAAGATGCTATCGAAGGGGATGAAGTTACAATTTATGTAACCTCGGGTTATAAGTTTGATATAACGGTTGACCCACTTCCAATAGATTATGCCGAAACTTATAAAGTTTCTCTTTGGGCAGACGGTGTTATGCTTAAAGAAGGCCCTACGCTCGACTCAAGCCGTTCATCCTACACATTTAAGGATTTGACAACAAAGGATGAAAAGGTTACCGTTATTGTAAGAATTTCGAGACAGGGCTCTTGGGACGATTTGTACGAAATCACCTTTAACAACAAGAACGGCAAGCAGACCGATAAGGATATTCACGATTACACCCCGATGGGCGCTGAAAGCAATGTAAGTTCTGAGGAACAAAACCCTTCTGTTGGATTGGGCTCTACTGATTCAGATGCAAACACCGATAGCGGTGCTGCTGATTTGAATGAAGGAACTTTAAGTCCTGAAAATCCTGATGCAGCAGGTATTCAATAAAACAATTGATGACAGGTATTATAATTAAAGCGTTATCGGGATTTTACTATGTGAAAACCGAAACGGATATTTACAGTTGTAAAGCAAGGGGGAACTTCCGAAAAAAAGGAATTTCCCCTTTGGTAGGCGACAGGGTTGAGTTTGTGCCCGAAAATGATTTGACGGGTACGGTTGATGAAATTTTGCCTCGCAAAACTTGTCTTTTGCGACCGCCCGTTGCCAATATAGAAAAGTTGTTTATTGTTTCGTCGTTTGACAATCCGTCACCCAACACCCTTATTATTGACAAGATGACCGTTTTGGCACGACACAATGGCATAGAGCCGATAATCGTTTTCAACAAAAGCGATTTGGGCGACTTTTCGTGTTACAAGGAAATTTATGAAAAGTCAGGCTTTAAAACCTTTGTGATTTCTGCTGTTACGGGCGAGGGTGTCGAGGAACTGAAACGGGAATTATCAGGCCCGATAAGTGCCTTTACGGGAAATTCGGGAGTTGGCAAGTCAAGCCTTCTCAATTTTCTTTTGGGCGAGGATATTATTCCTACGGGTGTGGTGAGTGAAAAGTTGGGGCGTGGAAAACACACCACCAGACACACCGAAATTTATCCGCTTGCATTTGGCGGTTTTGTGGCCGACACTCCGGGTTTTTCTTCGTTAGAAGCGAGTGACGATTATTCGTTGAAAGAACACCTTGCGGAATATTTCGAAGATTTTTCGCCTTTCACAGACGGTTGTCGTTTTTCGACCTGCTCGCACACAAAGGAAAAAGGCTGCGCCGTGATAGAGGCAGTAAATAATGGCGAAATTCAAAAAAGCCGACACGAATCCTATGTTCAACTTTTTGAGGAATTAAAAGATTTAAAAGAATGGCAAACCAAACAGAAACAGCGTAACATTTAAACCATTCCTCCATATAATGTAGTGTAGTCACTAAGGAGGGAGAGGTTATGAGAAGACGCTGTAATCCCGGCAGAGCAACAATTGCTTTGACGTTTGCCGTGGGACTTCTTATGAGTTGTTTTTGCCCTCCCCGATTTTTAGTGGCGATGCTATGCATTTGGGTTATAATTTTAGCCCTTACTAAAAACCGCTGTTAGGAGGAAAAAGCAGTGAAGGTTGTAGTTGTTAAAAGCCCCAAACTTTTCGGCTCGATTTTAAGAATGATTTTCGGAATCAAAAAGCAGGCAGAGTAGTACATAAAAAACGAGAATTGAGATATAATAAAGCGGAGGCTATACGCCTCTGCTTTCAAATTTTCAAAAGAAAATAAAAAAATAATTTTTTTGTTGACATTTGGAATACAGGTTGATATAATAATAAGGCTGTAAAAATGATTCATTAGCTCAGTTGGCAGAGCACTTGACTTTTAATCAAGGTGTCCGGGGTTCGAATCCCCGATGGATCACCAAAGAGCCTGAATAACCTTTTGGTTGTTCAGGTTCTTTATTTTTTTATATAATTTATAATAGGGGATTCGAACCCTGAGAGGGTGAGGAGCGAAAAGAAAACAGTTCGGTGAACTGTTTTTAGCGACGAAGTACGAAGGCGGGTACTGTTTGCAAGCAAACGGTCGCCGAGTTCGAAATACGCGCAAGCGGATTTATCCCCGATGGATCACCAAAAAACCGAAATACCCAAAAGGGTGTTTCGGCCTTTTAAAGTTTTATGGAATGAGAACTGAGGCGGGCGCAGAGTATCCCCGTCATCTTATTAAAAATCCCATTCTCGAAAGAGGGTGGGATTTTTGCAAAAGTTCCTCATATTGTAGACATTAAATTACTTGAAAATATTAACGGTGTGTGTTAAAAATAGATTAGAAATAAATTTGAGAGGCTGTGTGGGTATGCTTTGCAGTATAAACCTTAAAAACTCGAAAATAGATATTAAAATTGAAAACAATTCGGCGGTCATAACAGGTGGACATTTTGGTGAAATCAAACTGTTAGAAACTGCCTTGTTTAATATGCGAATTAAAAATTTAGAAAGTTCGGAAAATATATTCTTAAATTCTAAGAGCAGTTGGGAAAATGTTAAATTTTCAGAAGATGATAATGTTAAATCATTTTGTTTTGAAAACCCGCAGAATATAGACGGCGTATCGGTTTTCGTAAAAGCCGAGATAAAGGAAAATTCGGTTTCTTGGGGAGTTAAGGTTATTAATAACAACAAAGACTTTTCGGTTATGCAGATAACATATCCAACTCCGCTTATGACCGCAGATTTTTATGACCTTTTCCTTCCGCTTAAATCGGGAAAAGTAAGGCAGAATGCGGGCAAGTGTAACATTGACCACAGTTATCTTTATCCCAACCACGCAAGCATGCAATACTTTGCGGTTTACGGAAAAACTGACGGAATTTACATCGGAATTGAAGACGGTAAAGCTTGTTCTAAAAGGCTTACTGTTAAAAGCAGCGATGACAAGTGCAGTGTTGTGGCAGATTATTTTGCCGAGGGTGGCAGTTTGCCGTCAAATTCCTTTAATGTTAGCGGTGTGAGCAAATGGCAATACCTTTCGGGTGACTGGTATGATGCCTCGCTGATTTATGCCGACTTTGTAAAAAGGGAAGCTACTTGGTTGCCCGAAATTGATGAAAACGGCCGACCTGATACAGCAGAACACTTTAAGAATATGGCTTTTTGGATTTCGGATTATATCCCTAACAGCCCTTCGCAAGGCGATAACCGACCGATGAGTCTGAGCGCAGGTAGTGATATTTACGAAAGTTCCTATTGGTACAAAGCACCTATGCTTTTACAAAAAGAATTGGGTGTTCCTGTGGCTTACCATGTGTACAACTGGCACGAAATTCCCTTCAACATTGAATACCCGCATTTCTTGCCTGCGAAGGAGGAGTTTTGCGCTCACGCAAAGGAATTAAAGGATAATAATATTTACGTGATACCCTACATAAATGCGTCGGGTTGGGAAATTCACGATGCCCAAACTGGACACGCTGTGAATTTTGAAAACACAGGTTGCAAAGGCGCCACGATCAAAGAAGACGGCAGTTATGTTATAGAAAATTACCCACAAACAACGGTTAAGGGTGACACCTGTAAACTTGCAATGATGTGCGGTGCTTCCGAAGAGTGGCATAACCTGATTGAAACCCTTACCGATAAAATGGAAACCACACTCGATATAGACGGTGTTTATTTCGATGAGGTAGCAGCTGTTGCGGCTCATCCTTGTTACAGCACAGAACATTCGCACGTTCCGGGTGGCGGAAGCTTTTGGGTTGAGGGATACAACCGTATGATGAGAAAAATAAGGGAAAACAAACCAAAAGACAACTTCTATTTTTCCGAGTGTAACGGCGAGCCGTTTATGAAAGGATTTGACGGATATCTGACTTGGATGTGGGTAGAGGGAAATGAGGTTCCTGCTTTCCCCGCAGTATATGCCGGATATGTCCAAATGATAGGCAGATGCACAATCGGTGCCAAAAAAGATGAGTTTGACTTTTTCAAATATTGCACCGCAAAATCTTTGCTTTACGGTCAGCAGTTAGGTTGGTGTAAAGCGGATATTGTATATTCTCCAAAACGTATGGAATTCTTAAAAAATGCAGTTAATGTTAGGACTAAGTACGCAAGTTTCCTCAATTCTGCGTATATGCTTCGCCCGGCTAAGGTAGAGACTAATCTAGGCAGATACGAAACAAAGGCGGGTCTTTACTTTACAGACCCAATAAATTCCGACTGGGTTTTAAGCGGAGCGTGGAAGCACAGAAAAAATGGCAAGACTGTGATTTTTGCAGTTAATTTCGCAGAGGAAAAAGCGGAATACAAATTGTCTTTCGATGCTGCGGAATATGGCATTTCAGGACGTGAATTACCTGAAGAATTTGAACTTCAAAACAATACCTGCACCGTAAGTGGCGTTTTGGACAAATATGAAATAAAAGTATGGGAGATTTAATTGATAAACCATTACTAATTCAAAGAAAAAAGACCTGTGATTCAAGGGAATTGCAGGTCTTTAATATTACGAAACGTGACAAAAAAGTGCAAAATATCCAAAAATAGCTAATTTTACCATCCAAGTACAAAAATTTTGTATTTTTTTATGCAACTCGACATAATTTTAAAGGTATGAAAGAGAGAAATTTGGTATGATGTTTAAAAAGGGGATGTTGCACTATGAAATTTGATGAAAATTACACAAAAAACCTAAAAGTGGCTTATATCGGAGGCGGCTCAAGAGGTTGGGCTTGGACCTTTATGAGAGAGTTAGCAAGGGCCGAGGGCATCGGCGGAGAGGTTGCTCTCTACGATATAGATTTTGAAGCTGCAAAGAAAAACGAAGTTATCGGAAACAAGTTCAACGATGCTAAAGGCGCCATTTCTTTTTGGAAATATAAAGCAGTAGAAAAAATCGGCGATGCATTAAAGGATTCTGACTTTGTTATCATTTCTATTATGCCCGGAACATTTGATGAAATGGAGTCCGACGTACATACTCCTGAGAAGTACGGCATTTACCAGTCGGTTGGCGATACAGTAGGCCCCGGTGGTATAATCCGTTCAATGCGTACCGTACCAATGTTCGAGTACATTGCAGAGCAGATACGTGAGCATTGCCCAAATGCATGGATTATTAACTTCACAAACCCAATGACACTTTGTGTTAAAACACTTTACCGTGTTTTCCCCGAAATCAAGGCTTATGGTTGCTGCCATGAAGTTTTCGGAACACAAAAGGTGCTCATGCATGTTGTAAAAGAAAAATTAGGCATCACAGACATTGACCGTAACGATATTAAGGTTAATCCTGTTGCTGTTAACCACTTCACATGGCTTACAAGTGCAAAATACAAAAATATTGATTTGTATCCACTTTATCGTGAGTTCTGCGAAGAACATCCCGAAGGAATTGTTGCTGACATTCCGGTTGATGCAAACTGGTTCAGAATCGGCACACAAAAAACTGCAGAAAAGGTTAAGATGGACCTCTTTAAGCGTTTTGGTATAATCGCTGCTGCAGGTGACAGACACTTGGCAGAGTTCTGCGAGGGCAAGTGGTATCTTGAGAATCCCGAGCGTGTAGACGAAATGGGATTTGCACTAACAACTGTTGACGGACGTCGTGAAGATTTGGAAGCTCGTTTAGCACAAAGCGAAAGACTTTACTCCGGCGAGGAAGAACCAAAGATTTGGAACACCGGCGAAGAGGGCGTAAACCAAATGCGTGCTTTGTTAGGTCTTAGCACCTTGGTTACAAACGTAAATATTCCTAACGTAGGTCAGATTCCTAACTTACCTTTAGGCGCAGTTGTTGAAACAAACGCCGTATTCAGAGACGGCACATTAACTCCGGTATTTGCAGGTAATATTCCTGAGCCGATTTATCCAATGGTTGCAAGAATTTGCGGCGAACAGGAGATGCTGTCACAGGCTATAGCTGAGAGAGATTTGGATAAGATATTCCAAGTATTCTCCAATGACCCATTGGTAACCTGCAGTCTTGGCGACGCTAAGAAGCTCTTTGACGAAATGGTTGAAAACACCAAAGAATATCTTACAATGTATGATATTTAATTTCGTTTTTACATGATTTTTGGGGGTGTGACCTATTACTAATAAGATTATATCCGGCAAAAACGTTTTGAGCGTGATTGTAACAATCGTTAAATACGTGTTTTTTGCTTCTATTAGTTATATTTTGCTGTATCCGTTCATTTATCTTTCAACTAATTCTTTAAAGACGATTTCGGATGCCTACGATGTAACGGTTTCTTGGGTGCCCAAAACGTTATATTTTGGAAATATTCCATTAGCTTTCAAGGCTTTTGATTATTTTAAAAGTTTTGGCAACACGCTATTGTATGAATTAGGACCTGGTTTGGTGGAATTTGCAGCTTGTGCCGTTGCAGCTTACGGTCTGTCAAGATTCAAGCTTAAAATAAATGGAATTTTAACAGGTTTGCTGATACTTAACATCTTGGTTCCTTCGATTATGATAATCATACCAAGCTATGTGAACTTTAGCAGTGTGGATTTCCTTGGAATTTTAGGTCTTATTTCAAAGTCGGTAGGACGAGAATTGAGACCGAACCTAATAAATACGCCGTGGGTGTTCTACCTGCCTTCTATATGTGGTGTAGGACTAAGAGGCGGACTCTTTATCTACATATTCTCTCAGTTCTTCAAGAGTATGCCAAAAGAACTTGAGGAAGCGGCTGCCATTGATGGCGCAGGAGCTTGGAAAACCTTCTTCACGATAGTTTTACCTTCTGCGGGAGCTGCAATGATAACGGTATTGTTGTTCACTATAGTATGGCATTACAATGACTATTATTTAGCTCAGATGTATACCAACGAAAAAACCTTGGCAATAGCTGTTAATGCTCTTAGCGGCGAATCCATAATAAGTTCATTGGAAGTAGACAGCCAAACAGGCGGTATGTTAATGCTTCAAGTATTATCGGCAGGCTGTATGCTTTATATGGTGCCTTTGCTTATATTCTATGTAACGATGCAGAAGAAGTTTGTTGCAAGCGTTGCAAACAGTGGTATAGTAGGTTAATATTTTAATTTTTAATAAATAAAGAAAGGGTTTAAAGTTATGAAAAAAAGAATGGCAAGAATTTTATCTTTGATTTTGGCACTTGCTTTAGCATTCACGTGTGTAGCCTGCGGCGCAGCAGATAACAATAGTGATGTTGATGCAGGTGTAGCAGGAAATGACGATTTCTTCACAGATACAGAAGTCGTAAATTCCTCAGATGAAAATGGCGAACAGACTGGTAATGATCAGAACGCTCAGACCGGTAACGACCAGAATCAGGCTGGTAATAACCAGAACAATCAAACCGGTAACAACCAGAATACACAAACTGGTAACAATCAAAACAATCAGACTGGCAATAACCAGAATAACCAAACTGGCAACAACCAGAACAACCAGAACAATCAGAACAATCAGAACAATCAGAACAACCAGAACAACCAGAACAATCAGAACAATCAGAACAATCAGAACAACCAGAACAATCAGAACAATCAGAACAATCAGAACAATCAGAACAATCAGAACAATCAGAACAACACTTCCAATATAAATGGTAAGACTTGGAATGAAGTTAAGAAAGAAATTCCTACAAAACTCAAAGGCTCTACAGTTGAAATTGTAAACTGGAACCCTGCGAGCGAATACGCTGGCGCTAATGATGTTATCAAAAACTTCACAAAAGAAACCAAGATTAAGGTTAAGTGGACTGTAATCGACTACGAGGAATACTTTACAAAGTTGGCTGCTCGTGTTGCAACTAATAATGCTCCTGATGTTTGCCGTACAAGAACTCCAAATGTTATGTCATTACAGAGCTTCCAGCCTTTAAGCTCTAGTGGATTTGATTTCTCTGATGCTGCTTGGGATCAACAGACCATGAAGCATTATACTGTTAACGGCCAGGCTTATGCTACAAGCCTTAAAGGTACACATATTGCTACACCTCAGATGGTTTTCTATAACAGAGATTTAATTAAAAGATATGATTTAGAAGACCCATACAAGCTTTGGCAAGATGGTAAGTGGACTTGGGAAAAATTATTAGAGATGGGCGAAACCTTTAAGAAGGCTTCAGGTGCTGAGTGGGCTATCACATCTTCTAACTATGACCCATTCCTTCCTTTCTTCGGAGTACAAGGTCCTGTAGAGTATGATGGTACAAAGTACTACAGTGTAATCAAGACAGAGAAGTACTTAAAGATTATGCAGACTATAACCAACCTCCACACAGGAACAGGCTTCCTATCTCATGCTGAAACCGGTGGATTTGATGCAGGAAACGGTTTGTTTGCTATGGGTACTACCATATATGCCAGAAGAAAGAACGCTTGGTATGCTTCCCTTAAGGGCTCAGGTTCTTTAGGAACTGTACCTTTCCCAACCGTTTCCGGTCAGAAATATATCCAAGGTATGGGCGAATATGAAGCTTATGCTATTGCAAAGGGCGCTAAGAACCCAACTGCTGTACCTTACTTCTTAAGATACTATCTTGACCCTGCAAACTATGATATGAAGTCATTCTTCGTTGATAATCAAGCTTTAACAGTACACAATTGGTGTATGAATCAGACCAACTTCTCTTGGCCTACTTATAACAGCGGTACCGCAGAGTACACAGATGCTTTTGCAGGTATGTTCAAAACACCTTCTGATCAGGTTAAGAGCTTTATCGATAGTAATGCGGCTGTAATTGATGCCCGTGTTAAAATGTACAATGATACAATAGCCAAGCTCAAATAATTTTTCTAATAAGGTGGTTTAAGATGATAGCATATATCAAAAAACCTAAAACTCTAAAACGAATCATAGCATTGGTTTTGGCGGTATGTATGATATTTGCGCTATCTGCTTGTAAAGACAATGACACAGACAAGACGCCTGCGGGAAACAATTCTGCAGGCTCATCCCTTACAGATTCTCAAGTAGGCGGCTCGGGCGATTCGAATTGGGACGGCTCTTCAGATTCAAATACAGGCAGTTCTGCAGATTCAAACACTGAAAATATCGGTGATTCTAACACAGGAAACACTGGAAATACCGGTGATTCTAATACCGGAAACAACGGCGATTCCAACACAGGAAGCGCAGAAAATACTGGCGATTCAAACACTGGAAATACTGGAAATAACGGTGATTCAAACACCGGAAATACTGGTGATTCTAATACTGAAAACATCGGCGATTCTAACACAGGAAATCCTGGAGATACACAGGGTAACGGTGGAACAAATGGTAACGTTGTTGGTCATTGGTACAATGTTACTGAGGAAGTTATAGAGGCTAGAAGCGACTATGACGAGGTAAAACCTGACGAGTCCGAGGCTAATATCTACGCTCCTCTTAAAGGTTACAAGGAAGCTGAAGCTAACGCTATGAAGGAGAACATCCTTAACACCGAGAATACCGAAGTGTATTATGCCGATAGAATGACCGGCACAAAATATTATCTATCTCCCGGCGGTAATGACGACAATGATGGCTTGACACCGGAAACTGCCCTTCGCACAACCGATGCTTTAACAAGTCTTGATTTAAACCCCGGAGATTCGATACTCTTTGAGCGTAATTCTATATTTAGAATAACCTCTCAAATAAATTTAAGAGAAGGCGTAATATACGGTTCCTATGGCGAGGGTACAAAACCTCAGATTTACGGTTCACCTTATAACTATGCCGGTGGCGACTACTGGGAGCCAACACCTGTTAAAAACGTGTGGAAAGCAACCTATCTTTACGAGGAAATCAGCTGTGTTGTATATAACCATGGTGAATTAGTAGGAAACCTTAGATGGGATCCTGTGAAACTTCGTGAAAACGGCGATTTCTACAATGCCAACAACGATGATGCAATATACATCTACTGCGACAAAGGCAACCCTGCAAAGGTATTTGAATCCATTGAAGTTTCTCCTATGAGATTTGTATTCAAGGGTAGCAGAATCAACAACTATGTTATTGATAATATCTGTATCAAATATGCAGGTGCGTTTGGTGTAAGTTCCTATGG
>JAZOQF010000112.1:0-17414 GCA_045655905.1 Acutalibacteraceae bacterium
TTTGCAAGACACAGCATTGCAGACGAAGATTTCGAAAAAGAAATTTCCGATTATGCTAAAAAGCTCAAGGCAGATGTTAGCGGTTACGCAGTAGGTCAGTTCAAGGTTAAAAATATTGTAGAGCCTGATATGGCTTAATAATATATGAATTTTAACAGCAGGTGTAGAAGCCTGCTGTTTTTTTATTTCTTACTGTTTGGCAAATAGTGGTGTTTTTTGTGGAAAATTAACAAATTTTGGCGAAATTGTTTTTGTTGGTTTCGAGAAAGTTAACAAATTCGCCTTGAAAAATGGTGTTTTTGTTGATATAATAATATTGTTATTGATATTACTTTAAATAAGGGGTAATAAAATGAATGATGTTCTCAAAAGTTTCGGGAATGAGACAATTGATAATGCCTATGAGTTATTTGGCTCTTTTATAAATAAAACTTCGGTTACATTTCGTGTTTGGGCACCCAATGCTAAGGCGGTTTCGGTTGTTGGCGACTTTAATTGTTGGGATAAAGGCTGTAATTATATGAATAATATCGGCTACGGTGTTTGGGAAACGGAAATTGAAGGCCTTAAAAAGTATGCGAACTATAAGTATGCCGTTGAGGACCAAAACGGAAACATAGTGTTTAAATGTGACCCGTATGCCCGTCATTTTGAAACTGCCCCTGCAAATTCTTCTAAAATTTATGCGGATGATTACAAATGGCAGGATGAAAAATGGCTTGATTCCAAAAAGAACACTAATGTTTATGAATCTCCTGTTAATATATACGAGGTGCACGCTGGCTCTTGGAAAAGATACGAGGATGGCAATACCTTTGATTATATAAAATTAGCTAATGAGTTGGCAGATTATGTTAAAAGCATGAACTATACCCACGTCGAACTTATGCCGATAACAGAATATCCGTTTGACGGCTCTTGGGGCTATCAGGTAACAGGCTATTTTGCGCCCACATCTCGTTATGGTACACCTGAGCAGTTTAAATCGTTTGTGGATATAATGCATCAAAAGGGAATTGGTGTAATTCTTGACTGGGTGCCCGCACACTTTCCAAGGGACGAGCATGGCTTGTTCCGTTTCGATTCCACCCCTTGCTATGAATATGAGGACCCAAGAAAAGGTGAGCACAAGGAATGGGGTACTGTGGTTTTCGACTATGCAAAACCACAAGTAAAAAGCTTTTTGATTTCGAGTGCGAAATTTTGGCTTGAGGAATACCATATTGACGGTATTCGTGTTGACGCTGTAGCGTCTATGCTTTATCTTGATTACAATCGAAATGATGGTCAGTGGTGTCCGAATATTTATGGAGGACATGAGAATTTAGAGGCTATACAGTTTTTAAGAGAGCTAAACTCGGTAATGTTCAAAGCTGACCCTAATGTTTTAATGATAGCCGAGGAATCGACCGATTGGCCGATGGTTACCAAGCCTGATTTTGACGGAGGACTGGGTTTTAACTTTAAATGGAATATGGGTTGGATGAACGATATGTTAAGGTATATGTCGCTTGACCCGTATTTCAGAAAGCATAATCACGACTGCCTGACATTCTCATTTTTCTATGCATTTTCTGAGAACTTTATTCTGCCTTTGTCACACGACGAGGTAGTGCACGGAAAATGCTCAATGATAAGCAAAATGTCGGGTGAATATGAGCAAAAATTTGACTCCTTGAAGGCATTTTATGCTTATATGATGGCACATCCTGGCAAAAAACTCACCTTTATGGGACAGGAATTCGCTCAGTTTATTGAATGGGATTATAAAAAAGAGTTGGACTGGTTATTACTGCAGTATGACGCGCATAAGAATATAAAAGCGTTTGTTAAAGACCTCAACCGATTTTATCTAAACAATTCTCAATTTTGGGAAGTTGATTATTCTTGGGAAGGTTTCCAGTGGATTTCGAGTGATGACCGTGACCAAAGCATTATTGCATTCCGCCGAAAGAATCGGGCAGGGGAAGAAATTATCGCTCTTTGTAATTTTGTGCCTGTGGGCAGAACGGATTATAAAATTGGTGTTCCGGTACCCGGCAGCTATAAAAGGGTATTTTGCACCGATGATGTTAAGTACGGCGGTAAAACAGAGCTTAAAACAACGGGCGTAAAAGCTCAAAAAGAGCCTATGCACGGGTATGACTACTCAATAAGTCTTGAAATTGAGCCGATGTCCGTAAGCTATTATAGGTTACCGCAAAAGCGCAAGAAGGTTTCTAAAAAATAATCACATATTAAGGTGAGGATTTATGGATACGAGTAAAATTTTGTCTCAAATGACATTAGAGGAAAAAGCGATATTGTTAACGGGTGCTGCTAGTATGAATACTGCAGAAATACAACGCTTGGGAATAAAAGCTGTCTATATGGCAGACGGGCCCCATGGAGTGCGTGCGGCAGAAGAAAAAAATTGCACGGCTTTTCCGTGCCTTGCAATGGCTGGGGCTACATGGAATAAGGATTTAATCTATAAAATGGGCGAGGCTATAGCAGATGATTGTCTTGAGCATGATATAGATGTTATTTTAGGACCCGGTATAAATATCAAGCGTACTCCTGTTTGCGGTAGAAATTTTGAATATGTATCCGAAGACCCTGTTTTGTCGGGAGAAATCGGTGCCGCGTATATAAATGGTGTTCAGTCAAGAGGGATAAGTGCTTGCTTAAAGCATTTTGCTCTTAACAATCAGGAAAAATACCGTCTTAATATAAGCTCCGAGGTAGATATTCGTGTAATGCGTGAGATTTATCTAAGGGGTTTCGAGATAGCAATAAAAAAATCTAATCCTTATAGCGTTATGTGCGCTTATAATAAGGTTAATGCTATTTATTGCTCAGAAAATAAATATCTGCTAACTGATGTTTTGAAAGATGAGTGGAATTATGATGGTATAGTGATTTCGGATTGGGGTGCGGTACATGATATTTGCAATGCTGTATTTGCAGGACTTGACTTGCAGATGCCGAACAATCCTGACATAGTAAATCAAATTACCGTTGGCATTGAAAACGGTAAGGTCACTATTGAGGAAATTGATAATGCAGTTGAGCGATTGCTAAGCTTTATAGAAAAAATCAATCCTGTTAAAAAGGAAAAATATGACCGAAAAAAACAGCATAATGTTGCTCGTGAAGTGGCAGAAGAAGGAATAGTACTGCTTAAAAATGAGCGTGACATTTTACCTCTTAATTCTAAAAAGAATAAGAAAATTGCAGTAATCGGTGAATTTGCAGAAACACCCTTATTTGCAGGGCAAGGAAGTGCAGAGGTTTATCCTACAAAGGAGTATATATCGAAGCCGCTTGAAGAATTGAAAAAGCGGTTGGGTGATGAGGTTGAGATTAAATATTTACCCGCTTTTAAAAGCAACGCTTTCCCCGAAAAAGCAATTTGGGGCGATATAAATAAATGGAGAAATTTTGTTGCAGGCTGTGATGCTGTTATTGTGTTTACGGGAGCTATGCTTTCTGAAGACACAGAGCAGTTTGACAGAAGAACAATCGAGTTCAATCCCAACTATTCTTTTATTATAGAACATATTGCGAAGGTTAATCAAAATGTTATTGTGGTAGTTCAGTCAGGTGGCGCAATGATACTTGATGAATGGAAGAATAAAGTTGCCGGTATAGTTCAAATGTGGCTTGCCGGTGAAGCGGCTGGCGAAGCTATTGCTGATGTTTTGACAGGTGCGGTTAATCCTTCGGGTAAGCTTTCCGAAACCTTTCCAAATGTTATGCGTAAAGATTTGGAATATCCGGGTGATGGTTTAAAGGTTTGTTACAGTGAAGGCTTGGATGTTGGGTATCGCTATTATGACAAGCATACGGAAGAAATATGTTATCCTTTTGGCTTTGGTTTAAGTTATACCAAGTTTAATTTCTCTCAATTTTGTTTGAATAAAACGGAACAAACGGTTGATATTTCTTTTAGAATTGATAACATAGGCGAATTCGACGGCAGTGAGGTTGCACAACTATATGTTGGTAAAGAAGAGTCTTTTGTTTCACGCTCACCGAAGGAATTAAAGGCTTTTGAAAAGATAAATCTTAAAAAAGGTGAAAATCGGAATATCGTATTGTCGGTTAAAATAGAAGATTTGAGTTATTTTAATGTATGCCTGAATAAATGGACGCTGGAGTCTGGTGAGTATAAGTTTATGCTTGGTACATCGTCACAGGATATAATTTATAGTGAAAGCGTTTTTATTGACGGCAATGATAACTTCACAATGAAAACCGATGCAAATGCTGTGATGGGTTAAATGTGACTCGACTTAGATTAAACGATAAATTATTCAATATATAAATTCAAGGGAGATGTTTGTTTTGAAAAACAAAAAAATTGTGGCAATGCTGCTTGCGGGCGGTCAGGGAAGCCGTTTAGGAGTGCTGACTAGCAAAATTGCAAAGCCTGCTGTTCCCTACGGTGGAAAATACCGTATAATCGATTTCCCACTTTCAAACTGTGCTAATTCCGGTATTGATACGGTTGGAATTTTAACCCAGTATAAGCCTTTGGAGCTTAACGACTATGTAGGTTCGGGCAAGCCTTGGGATTTGGACAGGAGTGACGGCGGTGTTCATATTTTGCCGCCTTATCAAGGACAAGACGGTGAGGGTTGGTATAAGGGGACTGCCAACGCTATTTATCAGAATATTGAATTTATTGAGCGCTATAACCCCGAGTATGTAGTGGTTTTGTCGGGCGACCATATTTACAAGATGGATTATTCCAAAATGGTTAATCAGCACATAAAGGATAATGCTGCTTGTACAATAGCCGTTCTCGAGGTAAGCCTCGAAGAAGCAACACGTTTTGGTATTATGAATGCGCACGAGGACGGCACTATATACGAATTCGAGGAAAAACCCGCACAGCCGAAAAGTAACTTGGCTTCAATGGGTATTTATGTTTTCAGTTGGGATAAACTTAAACATTATCTCACTGAAGATGAGGCAAATCCTGATTCATCAAACGATTTTGGTAAAAATATAATCCCTACAATGTTAGGAGCGGGCGAAACGCTAAAGGTGTTCCGTTTTAATGATTACTGGAAAGATGTAGGCACGGTTGACTCTTTGTGGGATGCAAACCTTGACCTTTTGAATCCTAATATTGACCTTAACCTGTCTGACAAGAACTGGAGAATTTATTCACGTTCTAACAGTCAGCCCCCGCAGTATGTATCACAAGATGCCAAGGTAGAAAATTCTTTGGTTACCGATGGTTGTGAGATTTATGGCGACCTTGATTTCTCGGTTTTATTTGAAAATGTAACTGTCGAGGAGGGTACTTGTGTAGAATACTCCTTGGTAATGCCTGGTGCTGTAATCAAAAAAGGCGCAAATGTTAGATATTCTATTATAGCTGAAAATGTTGTAGTAGACGAAAATGCTGATATTGGCGGTGACCCACAGGTCGTAGGAACAGACGGTTGGGGTATAACCGTTGTTGGCGCAAATCTTACCGTAGGCAAAAACGCGAAAATCGGCGCCAATAAAATGATAGTAGAAAATGTTAAGGAGGGTGAAGAAATATGAGAGCATCTGCTGTGTCGGGACTTGTCTTTGCCAATGCTAACGACAAGCTCCTTAAAAAATTAACCGAAAAACGCTCAATGGCTTCTGTTCCGTTTGGAAGCAGATACCGTCTTATCGACTTCAGCCTTTCCAACCTTGTTAACGCGGGAATTACCAATGTGGGACTTATTACAACGGGAAATTATCGCTCACTTATGGACCACGTGAGCAACGGCATTTATTGGGATCTTGACCGTAAAAACGGAGGACTTCATATTTTAGCTCCCTATATGTCTAATGATGTTAGGCGTTTTAGAGGAACTATTGATGCACTTGATGCGGCCTCTGACTTTATAGAACGTTGCGAAAGCGATTATATCGTACTTTGTGCTGCGGACATTCTTGCTAATGTTGACATTTCCGATGCTATTCAAAGTCATATTGACAACGAAGCAGATATTACACTTATTTATCATAAGGGAATATTACCTCATAATCGTGCAGACGCTATGATAATGTCATTAGACGAAAATTCTGTTGTGGAAAGTATCGGTTTTGAGGCTCAAAACGGCGTAGAACAGAATTATGGTATAGGTATTACTGTGATTTCAAGAGATTTACTTTCAAAGCTTGTAAAGGATGCTGTTGAAAAAGATTTGGAAAGCTTTAACCGAGATGTTTTGGCTAAAAAGGTTAACGAGCTTAAGGTTATGGGTTATGAGCATAAGGAATTCATCACACTTATGAATGGAACGGAAACCTATTACGATGCTCATATGTCGCTTTTGGACCGTGACGTTCGCCGTCAGCTTTTCAATCCCGAACGTCCGATTTACACTAAAACCCGTGACGATATGCCAACACGCTACGGAATAGAGGCGGACGTTAAAAATTCGCTAATCGGTAATGGATGTGTTATTGACGGTGTTGTTAAAAATAGTATTTTGGCACGTGGCGTAAAGGTAGAAAAAGGCGCTGTGGTTGAAAATTGTATCTTGTTACAAGAAACAAAGGTTAAAGCTGAAGCTCAGCTTGACAGTGTTATTGCTGATAAAAATGTTGTTATTGGCGAGGGTATGGTAATTAAAGGAACTAAAGAAAAACGAGTGTTCTTAAACAAAAACGAAATTATTTAAGGAGTAAGAAAATGAAAGTATTATTCGCTTCAAGTGAGGCTTATCCTTTTGCAATGTCAGGTGGTCTGGCAGACGTTGCAGGAGCATTGCCAAAGGCATTAAGAAAGCGTTTTGTGGGTTGCAGAGTAGTTCTTCCTATGTACAGTACGATAGCAGAAGAACTAAAGGAAAAAATGACATTTATAACGAGTATCACAGTACCGGTTGCTTGGAGAAGACAGTACTGCGGTATATTCGAAGCGCACGTTGACGGTGTGATATATTATCTTATTGATAATCAGTATTATTTCAAACGTGACACTCTTTACGGACATTATGATGATGCTGAGCGTTTTGCATTTTTCTCACGAGCAGTGCTTGAGATGATACCACACATTGACTTTACTCCCGACATAATTCACTGCAACGATTGGCAAACTGCCTTAATTCCGGTTTATCTTAACGCATTTTATAAATATGACGAACTTTATCGTTCGATAAAAACCGTTTTCACAATTCATAACATTCAGTATCAGGGTAAATACGGTCATGAACTCACCGAGGATGTTTTAGGTTTGCCCGAAGAATGTGCAAGCCTTCTTGACTATGATAACTGTATTAACTTTATGAAGGGCGCTATTCAGTGCGCCGATAAGATTACAACCGTTTCGCCAACCTATTCAGAAGAAATTTTAGACCCGTATTATTCTCATGGGCTTGATAGTATTTTGAATATGTTTACATTCAAATTAACGGGTATTGTAAACGGAATTGACTGCGAGGTTTATAACCCTGAAACAGACCCGCTGATTTACAAAAATTATTCGGTTGATGATATTGCAGGGAAGGCGGTTAACAAGAAAAAACTTCAAGAGGAATTGGGATTGCCGCAAAGGGCAGATGTGCCTGTTATCGGCATTGTGACAAGACTTGTAAAACACAAGGGAATTGACCTTGTGAAACACGTTTTCGAAGAAATGCTGTCAGCCGATGTTCAGTTTGCAATACTTGGTTCCGGTGAATGGGAGTTTGAAACGTTCTTCCACTCTATGGCTGAAAAATATCCCGACAAGGTAGGACTTAAATTAGGCTTTAACCCGCAGTTAGCACACAGAATTTATGCGGGAGCGGATATATTCCTAATGCCGAGCCAAAGTGAGCCTTGTGGTTTAGCTCAAATGGTGGCACTTCGTTATGGAACTGTGCCGATTGTAAGAGAAACGGGCGGCCTTAAAGACACTATTTTCGATAGTGGTGACGGCGAGGGTAATGGATTTACCTTTAAGTCATACAATGCTCACGATATGCTTAACACCGTTTGGCGTGCTATTACAGGATATTCCGATAAAAAAGGTTGGGCAATACTTCGTGACAGGGCAATGAAATGTGACAATAGTTGGCGTGTTTCGGCAAATGCATATATTAGACTTTACAAAGAAATAATAGGCAAATGATTTGATGGGGTTGCTTTTTTTAAGTAACCCCTATATAATGTTTGTAATAACTAAGGAGGAAATACAATGCTCGATATTTTAAAGTCGGTGATTTTGGGAATTATTGAGGGTATTACTGAATGGCTTCCCATCAGTAGTACAGGCCATATGATTTTGTTTGATGAATTCATCACCCTTAACACCTCAAATGCATTCAAGGATATGTTCTTTGTGGTAATTCAGTTGGGTGCTATTATTGCGGTAATTTTGCTTTTCTGGAACAAACTTTGGCCGTTCCATTTAAAGAAAACCGAGGTTGTACCATATTTTAAAAATGAAAATGCATTCACAAAGCTTTGCAATGACTATGTTCATGTGGATAGGTTTATACTATGGTTTAAGATACTGATAGCCAGTGTTCC
The DNA here is from genome assembly GCA_045655905.1 of Acutalibacteraceae bacterium. Lineage (GTDB taxonomy): Bacteria > Bacillota > Clostridia > Oscillospirales > Acutalibacteraceae > UBA737. Next base: position 8,494 of record JAZOQF010000112.1, read on the forward strand.
TGCTGCAATACTCGGTCTTTGTTTTGATGACCAAATAGATGCAATGCTCACAGGAAATCTCAGAGCGTACATAGTAGCTGCCGCACTTATTTTTTATGGTATTCTTTTCATAATAATAGAAAACAGAAAAATCAAAGGTAAGGTTGAGGATTTAAGCGTTTTATCCTACAAAACAGCTTTGTTTATAGGTTTAATTCAATGCTTGGCATTAGTACCCGGAACATCACGAAGCGGCTCCACAATTTTGGGAGCAATGCTTTTGGGACTTTCCCGTACAGCCGGCGCTGAGTTTTCATTCTTCTTGTCTGTTCCTGCAATGGTTGGAGGCAGCGGAATAAAGGTGCTTCAGTTCTTTGCTGACGGAAACACATTCAGCACACAGGAAATTGTGATTTTGCTTGTTGGAATGGTTACAGCGTTTATAGTATCTGTGCTTGCTATAAAATTCCTTTTAAGCTTTATTAGAAAACACGATTTCAAGGCTTTCGGTTATTACAGAATAGTTTTAGGTATAATTGTTATTTTGTATTTTGCGTTGGCGAAATAATAAAAAGCGAGGTTTTAAACCTCGCTTTTATTTATAGAATATCCTTTTCGTGTAGAACAACACCGCTCGTTTGTAACTTTTGTTGAAGCTCGGAAATTTCCAAAGTAGAAAAGTCATCGGTCATTGCTGCGGCAGTACCTGCTGCCTGACCGGTTACTGCACAACAGGGGATGACTCGCATTACATCCCACAATGTTTCATTTACTGATGTGCAACGTCCTGCTACAATTAAATTCTTCATTTTACTGTTATAAAGTGTTCTGAACGGTACCTCGTAAATTGGGCCGCGCTTTTTCCAGTTTGAAACCATACCGATTGAATCAACAAAATGGGTATGCATTTCGGCGTTACTAAGTTCATATTCGCCTACGATTTTTCTTGTCATACGAATTTGTGGTATGGTTGGTATAGTGGAAATGACAGCGTTTTTGTCGGTTTCTCTTTTTTTCAACCAGTGTTCAAGTGTTGCTTTATGAGAAAGGCATACCATTTGTGAAAGCTCTTTGCCGTCAAGACCGGAAAAGCGATTGTTTATAAGCGGTTCCTTCTCGTCACCTGTACGTTCTTCTTCAGGTATATCTGCTTCGCCTAACTGTTGTAGGTTATAACCGTTTTCGTCAGAATAATAATACCATGCGGCAAGAATGTTACCTTGTTTAAATGTGGTTGTAGGCACACCTGAAAAATGAGCAATATCGCAATCTCCTGTAGCATCCACAACAGAACGAATCTGATAAGCTGTTTTGCCTGATTTATTTTCAACATAGAGCTTTGTGATTCGGTTGTTTTCTGTATCTACATCAACAACATAACTGCCGTAAAGTATCTCGACACCATTTTCTAAAAGAAGTTTTTCGGCTAAAATCGCAAATAGCTGTGGATTGTATTGCACCATATAACGGACATCGTTTTCTGTTTTGGTGCCAATCGAGTCAAGCCAGTTTTCAGGATATCTTCCCTCGGCACCGTATGTAATGGACAGCTTTAACAGTTCTTCTGCAATGCCAAAAGAAACTTGATGACCGAAACCATCGCATAAAGGTAAATATATTGTGATAAGACCGGCTGTTCCCAATCCGCCAAGCATATATTGTTTTTCAAAGAGTATAACCGATTTACCCTCTCTTGCGGCAGCTAATGCTGCTGAAATTCCGGCAAATCCTCCGCCACAAACTGCAACATCGTAGTTTTTCATTTGCTTTTCTTCTTTCTGTTATTCGATGTTTTAATTATATATTAAAAAGTAACTGTTTGCAACAGTTAACATCAAGACAAGTGCTATGAAATTCAAATTTTCCCTGTATCTTTTAAAAATTTCAGTTTCAGTACTGCCGCTTGTGTTTTGGCGTCCTTAATTTCTCCCGAGATTATCCTTTCAACAAGGGTATCAAGGGGGATTTTTTCTACATCCAAAAATTCATCCTCGTCAGGACAGGTTTCGCCGAAAGAAAGGTCGGTAGCTCCGTACATCCAAATCACCTCTCCCATATATCCGGGTGATGGGTACAATTCTCCTAAGAAAAAGAAGTTCTTGGCAGTAGTTCCGGTTTCTTCTTTTAATTCCCTGATACCACATTCCAATGGGTCTTCTCCTTGGTGGTCACGCTTGCCGGCAGGTATTTCCAAAATAACCTCACTATAAGGGTAACGGAATTGCTTTACCATTAGCACTTCGTTATTGTCGGTAAGTGCTGCAACACAAACACCTCCCGGGTGTTCAACCACCTCTCTGAGTGCTGTGTTTCCGTTGGGTAAGAGCGCCTCGTCTCGTCTGACATTTATAATCTTGCCTTTGTAAATATATTCGGCTTTTAATTGTTTCTCTTCTAAATTCATTATTTTTCCCTCCAAGGAATATATTTAATTAGTTGGGAGTGAAACGAGTGGAAAATATAGTTTTATGTAAAGAGTATGATTATTACTCTCGGAAAAAGACTATTGATAGTCTTGCGGAAAAATACAAGTTTATACGAATGAGTATAATTGGAAAAAGTTGCGGTGGAAAGGGGATACCTGCTTTAAAAATCGGCTCGGGTGACAGTTATGCGTTAATAGTTGCAGGTATTCACGGAAGCGAGAGGATAACATCAACTGTACTTTTAATGTATATTGAAAAACTTTGTGAAGCGATTAAAAACGATGGCTATTTGTGTGATATAAGGGTAACAAGAGCGCTCAGAGGCAGGGGGGTGATTTTTGTGCCTTGTCTTAACCCTGATGGCTGTGACATTTCATTACTCGGCAAAAAGGCATGCGGTGACTTTGCCGATGAAATAGTGGCACAATGTCGAGGAGATTTTTCACATTGGAATGCAAATCTCAGAGGGGTTGATATTAACCACAACTTTGATGCAGGCTGGAAAGAACTTCACAAAAAGGAACGTGAGTTTGGAATAATAGGTCCATCTCCCACACGCTTTGGCGGTCACAAACCTCACAGTGAACCCGAAACGTTAGCATTGGTAGAACTTTGCAAAAGACAAAATATAAGACACTGTATGGCACTTCATTCTCAGGGTGAGGTTATTTATTGGGACTATGGCAGAAAAACTCCCGCAAAATCTCGCAAAATGGCTGAAATTTTGGCATCAAGTTCGGGTTATGCATTAGATGTGCCCATTTCGATAGCGTTGGGTGGAGGTTTTAAGGACTGGTTTATAAAAGAATTTTCCCGCCCGGGATTTACGGTAGAAATAGGATTAGGTAAAAATCCTTTGCCAATAGAACAAGCAGAGCATATATATAACCAAATCAAAGAAATGCTTACACTTTATATTATAATGTAAAAGGTTAGGCGAAACAACCCTGTTTCGCAACAAAATTTTTAATTTTGCTAAAGCTACTTTTTAAGTTGCTTTGTGAAATGTGTTTTCAAGTGTTATTACAAATAAAAAAGCCCATCGTTAAGATGGGCTTTAAAGTTATTCTGAAATATCCTCAACAATGAGGTTTCTCACACCGTTTTCGTCAACAACGGGAGCTTTGTCACGAACAGCAAAGAATTTTTCGGCAACCTGTGGGAACAATGCGTAGCTTAGTACGTCTTCCGCACTTTTGCCAATGCCTTTTTCTTTCATCTCTTCGGCATAAGCCTTGAGTTCGGGCTCTAAAAGGTCAGCGGGACGACGTGTAATAACGGTATCATCACCGATAGCCTTTCTGCGTACCTCTTCGTTAACGGTAGCAGGTAATTTACCATACTCACCACGAAGAAGAGCTTTAGATTCCTTGGTAATCATCTTGTAACGCTCGCCTGAAAGTACGTTAAGCACAGCTTGAGTACCTACAATTTGGCTGGTAGGAGTTACAAGTGGTGGGTATCCAAAGTCCTCACGAACCTTCGGAACTTCTGCTAAAACGTCATAGTACTTATCCTCAGCATTGGCCTGCTTTAACTGAGATAAAAGGTTTGAAAGCATACCGCCGGGAACTTGGTAAATAAGGGTTTTTGTATCAACATTAAGCACCTTGGGGTCAAGGATACCGTCAGCCTTCATCTTGTCAGCAACACCTCTGAAGTGTGTGGCAACCTCACCTAAAGCGTTAAGGTCAAGACCTGTGTCACGCTCGGTACCCTGTAATGTAGCAACTAAAGCCTCGGTAGAGGGGTTAGCTGTACCGTTTGCAAAGGGGGATAATGCACAGTCGACAATATCTACACCTGCCTGAACTGCCATTAAGTAGGTCATATCGCCTGTACCTGTGGTGTTGTGTGTGTGAAGATGAATTGGGCATTTAACATTTTCTTTAAGTTTTTTAACTAAAGAATATGCGTCATAAGGTAAAAGCAGATTTGCCATATCCTTAATACAAATAACATCTGCACCCATCTTCTCAAGCTGTTTTGCAAGGTCTACGAAATAATCCTCGTTGTGAACGGGACTTTCGGTGTAGCTAAGAGCCGCCTCGCAAATGCCACCGTATTTCTTTGTGGCTTTAATAGCAGCCTCGATATTACGAACATCGTTTAATGCGTCGAAAATACGGATAACGTCAATACCATTTTCAATAGATTTTGCAACGAAAGCCTCAACAACATCATCAGCATAGTGCTTGTAGCCCAAAAGGTTTTGACCACGAAGCAACATTTGAAGTTTGGTGTTGGGCATGTGCTTTTTGATTGTGCGAAGTCTCTCCCAAGGGTCCTCGTTCAAGAAACGCATACAAGAATCGAATGTAGCGCCGCCCCAACACTCAACCGACCAGTAGCCGATTTTGTCAAGCTTTTCGAGGGCAGGAATCATATCCTCAATTCTCATTCGTGTTGCAGCTTGAGATTGGTGAGCGTCACGAAGTATAGTATCGGTTATAAAAAGTTTTTTGTTTTCCATTATATAGCTCCTTTAACCCATTATCCGAACAATGCAATCAGGACACCTGCGGCGATAGCCGAGCCGATAACTCCGGCAACGTTGGGTCCCATAGCGTGCATAAGTAGGAAGTTGGAGGGATTTTCCTTTTGACCAACCGACTGTGAAACACGGGCAGCCATTGGAACTGCTGAAACACCGGCAGAACCGATAAGGGGATTGATTTTGTTTTTGGTGAACAGGTTCATTAACTTAGCTAACAATACACCGCATCCTGTACCTATACCAAATGCAACAATACCCATACCCATAATTTTGAGTGTTTGAATGTTTAAGAATGCCTCGGCGGTAGCAGTAGCACCAACCGAAATGCCTAAGAAAATTGTAACAATATTCATAAGCTCGTTTTGTGCAGTCTTGCAAAGACGCTCACAAACACCTGATTCTTTCCAAAGATTACCAAGCATTAAACAACCAACCAATGGTGTAGCAGAGGGAACGAGTAATGCTACGAAAATTGTAACAGCGATTGGGAATACGATCTTTTCGGTTTTAGAAACCTTGCGGAGTGGTTTCATAACGATGGTACGTTCTTTTTTGGTGGTTAACAGCTTCATAATAGGAGGCTGAATAACGGGCACCAAAGCCATATAACTGTACGCAGCAACTGCGATAGGTCCTAAAAGATTTGGGTAAAGTTTGGAGGTGGTGTATATTGCGGTAGGACCGTCAGCTCCACCGATAATACCGATGGATGCGGCAGCTTCTTGTGGGAAACCAAGATATACACAGCCTAAAAAGGTTGCGAATATACCAATCTGAGCGGCAGCACCCAAAAGAAGTGATTTCGGGTTAGAAATAAGTGGCTCGAAATCTGTCATTGCACCAATTCCAACGAAAATAAGGCAAGGATAGATACAGGTTTTAACACCTATGTAAAGGTAGTCAAGGAAACCGCCTTGTTGCATTATGGCACCATAACCAATTTCGCCACGCATAAATGACTGCCACAAATCGGTGTGATACATAGCGTCATATGGGGTGAAAGCGGTCAAGTTGGTAAGAAGCATACCAAAAGCAATTCCTACAAGGAGTAATGGCTCAAACTGTTTTTTAATTCCAAGCCATAACAAAAATAAAGAAACGCAAATCATTACAAGCGAGGGCCAATTTTCTGCAAGGTTACCAAAAAGCAGGTAAAAGCCCGTGCCCTTTAAAAATTCAATTATCTGTTCCATAATTATCTCCTAAAGCAATTAAGCGATAGTGCAAAGAACAGCACCGGTCTCAACAGCAGAACCCTTAGAGGTGTTAAGGGAAGTGATAGTACCATCAACAGGGCTTACAATTTCATTTTCCATCTTCATAGCCTCTAAAACCATAAGAACGTCACCCTTTTTAACGGCAGAACCGTTTTGAACGTTAACTGCTAAAATTGTTCCTGGCATTGGAGCGGTAACGGATTCGCCACCGTTAGCAGGGGCAGCTGCGGGCGCAGGAGCTGCTACAGGAGCGGGAGTAGTTGCAGGAGCAGGAGTAGCTTTAACCTCGCTTGCATCAACAACTTCTAAAGTGATTTCGTATGCAGTACCATTTACTGTAACATTATATTTTTTCATTTTAAAACACCTTTTTCTTTTAATTAGATTTTTTTGAAAGATAAAATTCTGATAGCGGAAATATCAGTTCCAAGCTCCTCGGCAATAACTGCAGAAACAGCGGCAATGATTTCCTGACGGTTTTCAATAGGTTGAGCAGTGGTAGCAACCGTGGCTGAATTTGTAGAAACAGCCTCGCAAGCGGGGGATTCTTTCTTCTCGGAAAGTCTGCAAACTGCACTAACTATTTTGCAAAGCAAAACAATGCAAATAAGCCCGACAAAAACCACACCAACGCCAAGAGCCACAACAAAAGTATTAGAAATATCCTGCAACAAAAGCACCTCCCTTTATTCTTTTGTCTGATAAAAATCAGGACATACAACAGGGTTTTTAATGTTATTTTTTTATAAATTTAACAATTTTCGCCCTTTTACACTAATTATAACAAACTTGTCAAATTTTTGCAATAGTAAGCATTAAAAAAACAGTGAAAAATTTCACTGTTTTTTGGATATTATTTAATTTTTCTTTGTTCGTCAAGGGAGAGGGAAAAGCTTGGTATAAACTCGGTCAAAAAAACCTCTGCCTCAGGGCATTTTAAGTTCTCAATTGCTTTCATAGTCGAGGACATAGCAACCTCAAATTCTCGGTTGCCCATATTAAGTTCTTCTGTACATTTAATTAGTGCAGATATTTTGTCGGCCGCTTTAACAAGTCGATTTGTTAACTCGTCGGGATTGTAGATAGCATTAAAATCTTCTCTAAAGTCTTCGGGAAGCAGTTCGGTGAGTTGTTTTTGTGCTGCAGCTTCGATTTGCTTGTAGGCTCCCTTAATATCGTCGTTATAATATTTAATAGGAGTAGGCATATCTCCTGTGATGATTTCGCTTGTATCGTGATACATAGCAGAAACAGCTACAAAATTAGGGTCAGCGTTCCCTCCAAAACGATTACGGTTTATAAGAGCCAAGGCGTGGGCGATTTGAGCTACCTCTAAAGAATGTTCACTCAAATTTTCATCTCTTGTGTTTCGCATAAGACCCCAACGGATTATATATTTCATACGTGACATTAAAGCATAAAAATGATTGGCCAAAACAAAAAACTCCTTTTCTATGAAGTATTGAATATTATAACATTTAATGGTATAATATTCAATGAGAAGTTTTTTAAAGGAAATAAAAATATGAATTTTTCTACAGTTAAGCTTTCGGCAATAACCCCACAAAAAGAAAAATATCTTTCAACATTCCTCATCGCACTTGCGGTGGCGGCTGCATTGTTTGTGCCTTATATGTTTATGGACGAGGGATATTTTCTTTTTTACGGTGATTTCAACGTTCAGCAGATACCCTTTTATCAGGAATGTCACGCTGCTGTAAAATCAGGTAATGTTTTCTGGAACTGGAATACTGATTTGGGCGCCAATTTTATAGGCTCGTATAGTTTTTATCTCTTGGGAAGTCCTTTCTTTTGGCTTACTATACCATTCCCAAACAGCGTAGTACCTTACTTAATAGCACCGTTGTTGATTTTGAAATTTGCTTTGTCGGCGCTCACTGGCAGTATGTATATAAGACGTTTCACAAGAACATCTGATGCTGCAAGACTTGGCGGTATTTTGTATGCTTTTTCTGGTTTTAGTGTATATAATATATTTTTCAATCATTTCCACGAGGCGATAGTTTTCTTCCCGCTTTTGTTGCTAAGCCTAGAACTTTTGCTTACGGAAAACAGAAGATATTGTTTTGCACTTGTAGTATGCTTATGCGCTGTAAGCAATTATTTCTTCTTCTTTGGAATGGTAGTTTTCTGCATTATATATTATATTGTAAGACTCTGTTCAAAGGCAATTAAATTTACTGTTGGCAGTTTTGTTACACTGTGCTTTGAGGCAGTGTTAGGTGTTTTACTTTCTGCGGCTATTTTACTTCCCGCAATTTTGGCGATAACTAATAACTACCGAGTTTCGGAATTTTTAACTGGTTGGAGTGCTATTCTTTACGGAAAAGAGCAGATATACGGCAACGTTTTGCAGTGTTTCTTCTTTCCCCCTGACATTCCTGCACGCCCTGTTTTCTTCCCCGGAGCCGATGTTAAGTGGTCATCTTTGGGAGGTTGGTTGCCTGTTTTCAGCGTGGTTGGTGTTTTCACTTGGTTTAAAGAACGCAAAAGAAACTGGCTTGGCAGACTTTTAGGAATTTGTATATTTATGGCGCTCGTGCCTATTTTAAACAGCGCTTTTTATGCTTTTAATACCTCGTACTATGCTCGTTGGTATTATATGCCCATTTTAATGATTTGCCTTATGAGTGTCACCTTGACCGAGGATTATAAGATAGATTGGAATTATGGTTACAAGTGGGTTTTAGGTATTACAATTGCCGTAAGCGTTGTTATAGGCTTTTTCCCGCAAAAGAATTCTGACGGAACCTACACCTTTGGACTTTATACCCAAAGTGA
>JAZOQF010000113.1:0-6239 GCA_045655905.1 Acutalibacteraceae bacterium
TAATTTATTTTTTCTGTTTTGCGTTTTTAAGATGGAATATTGGCAATTTCGATGACGTGAACGACCCTTGCAACAAAGTGTTGGGAGAGTTTAAAGGTAGGATAGGCAAGGGAATAGAACATATTAATTCAACACCTTGCAAGTGGGTTGAAACATACAGCTTTGACGGGTTAAAACTTAGTGCCAGATATTTTGATAATAAACAAAAAAACACGATTATCTTTTTTCACGGCTACCGCTCATCTGCTTCAAGGGATTTTTCTTGCGCGCTTAAAATGTATACCGATTTAAACCTCAATGTTTTGCTTGTTGACCAACGTGCTCACGGCAAAAGCGAGGGCAGACTAATGTCCTTTGGTGTCAAGGAAAGTCGAGATGTGCTTTCGTGGGTTGAGTTTTTAAATAAAAAATACTGCCCCGAAAAAATCGTCCTCGGTGGCATGTCAATGGGGGCTACCACGGTGCTTTTGGCAGCAGGGAAGAAATTGCCTGAAAATGTTAAGGCAGTAGTGGCAGATTGCGGGTTTACATCGCCCGAGGAAATAATTAAAATAGTTTCCGAAAAATTTCTTAAAATAAAGGCAGGATTTTTAATGCCTTTTATAAATCTTTGCTGTATAGCTTTTGGCGGTTTTTCAATAAAAGGGGTTTCTACCGAGAAAACGCTTAAAGAAAACCGGTTGCCTGTGCTCTTAATTCATGGCGAGTCAGACACATTTGTACCTTGTGAAATGTCACGTACGGCTTTTGCGAGTTGCAATGAAAATTGCCGTCTTTTAACGGTGAAAAATGCCCATCACGGGATGAGTTTTCTCGTTGACGAGGACAAAGTAAAAGACGAAATAAAGCAATTTTTAACAAAGTGGGTTTACTAATGCTATTTTAATTGACATTTGCGCTATTTAATAATAGAATAGTATTAGGTTCTGAATTTTATAAGGAGAGAAAATAGATGATTAGTTTTAAAAAGGTTTTTTCCCTCTTGCTTGTTTTAATAATGGTTTTTGGTTTTGTGGGTTGTAGCGATATTGACCCTGATTACGGTGTTTCCGAAAACTCAGAAACTAAAGAAGAAACTCAGGATGACGCAAATTACGACCCAAACACTAAAATCATGTCATCTGACAGGGTTATGTCAAATTACTTTGATATAAGTCTTTTTGATGAGGAAAATTATTCCGAAATATATCTTGGCAAAAAGTTCCAGATTGATGCTGAGTATATAGGCATTAAATTGCCCGTCCCTACCAAAATCGGCGAATTAAAGGAATTGGGCTGGCAACTGGCCGAGGGTAACGAGTACAACGAAAATTCATTGGTTTTCGCATACGAAACAATTGACTTAATTTTTCAAAACGAAAACGGCATAAAATTATATGCTAAATGCTATAACTCGTCACGCTCATCGGTTAAGCTCGAAAAATGCTATATTGTTAAATTCCGTATAGATAACGATTTTTATACTGACAGTGACAATTACAATGAATTTAACATCAATGGTATTACCAACACGATGGCGATAACCGATGTTATCAACACTTTGGGCACTCCGTCACATTTCTATGAGGTTAGTGACGAATGTTATTATCTTGATTATTTCATAACAAAACGTGACCGTCGAAACGGAATTACGGTATATATAAATCCTGTTGACGATACAGTCACAGCAATTGAGTTTTCTTTCTACAAGTAGGTGTAACAAATGCAAAAATATCTTTTCAATGCCGACATAATGCTTCCTAAAAAGGATTTCGAGAAATGGTCGGTTATAGCTTGTGACCAGTATACTTCCGAGCCTGAATATTGGGAAGAAACTCAAAAAACAGTAGGAGACACACCATCTGCACTAAACATTGTTTTGCCCGAGGCTTATCTCAGCAAGGATAACGGCGAAAGAATAGCCCGAATCAATGAAAATATGAAAGCCTACAAAGAGCAAGGTGTGTTCGATGTTTTTGCCGACACATTGGTGTTGACGGTCCGCACTTTAAATGACGGCAAGGTAAGAACAGGTATTGTGGGACTTATTGATTTAGAGGATTACAGTTACGAAAAAGGGGCTAATACCCTTACTCGTGCTACCGAAGCTACAGTTGTTGAAAGAATTCCACCAAGGGTGGAAATTCGCAAGGATGCAACCCTTGAAATACCCCATATAATGCTCCTTATTGATGACCCTGACAGAACAGTTATTGAGCCGTTAGCAAAGGAAAGTGACAATTTTAAGAAACTTTATGATTTCACACTTATGCAAAATGCGGGTGAAATTAAGGGCTACAAAATACCCGAAGACAAGGCGGACGAAATAAATACCTACCTTGACAAATTAAAGGTTAAGGGTGACGGACTTTTGTTTGCTGTGGGTGACGGTAATCACTCTTTAGCAACTGCAAAGGAATGTTATAAAAATCATGGTGGTAGCCGTTATGCCTTGGTTGAGGTTGTTAATATTCATGACGAGTCTTTAGAATTTGAGCCGATTTACCGAGCAGTTTTCGGAGTAGAGGCTGAGAAAATAATTGCCGATTTTGTAAAGGCTATGGGCGGAGAATATAGTGGGAACGATTCGCACGAATATACCTGCGTATTTAAAGACAAAGAAAAAACAATAAAAGTAAAAGCAAAATCCACATTGGCTGTGGCAGATTTGCAAAGCTTTTTAGATGACTACATAAAAACTAACCCCGAAGTGGAAGTTGATTACATTCACGGGGTAGAAAATACCAAGAAAATAGCGCAGAGAGAAAATACCGTAGGGTTTATTTTTTCGGGTATGGGCAAAGCAGACCTTTTCCCTGCAGTATCAAAAGACGGTTCGTTGCCGAGAAAGACATTCTCAATGGGACTCGCCGATGACAAACGCTTTTACTTGGAAACCAGGGAAATATAAAAACAAAACCGCTCGAGTCGAGCGGTTTTAATTTTGCCATATTATAATCGCCGTGCCGTTGTGTACGGTGATTTTTGATTTTTGACCTATAAATTCGTTGCTGACACCAAGCGGGAAATTATATGCGATTTTTTCGTGATTTACGGTATAGGAAAGTCCGTCGATAGAAATTTCACATTCATCTGTTGCCGAAAACACCGAAATGTTGCCTTTCTTTTCTTCGGGGAATTCTAAGCAACTGTCCGAAACTGCGGTGGCGGAAAAATCTTCACCTTTCAAATAACCTGTAGCGCCGTTTGAGGCAATAAACGAAAGGGTTTGAAGATTTGCCAAGGTATGGTCAAGGCGGCCACCTGCACAACCGTAAAGAAAAAAGTTTTTGTATCCCTTTTTAAGACCTATTTTCACCGCTAAAAGTGTGTCGGTATCGTCTTTTCTGACGGGGTGTTTGATGATTTCGGTATCGGTCGGTAAGCTTTCCATTGAATCAAAATCACCCACCGTTATGTGAGGCTTCACACCCATTTTCTGAAGTGTTAAATATCCGGCATCGGCTGCGATTATAAGGTCATCTGCAGATGGTTTAAAGTTTTCGGGCAAACCTGAAGCCGCTCCGAAAATATAACAGGTTTTCATATAAGCACACCCTCACAACTTTCGTTTTCAACCGCTGTGATTTTCACCTGCTTTAGTAAACCACTAAGAGGTATTTCGCTTTCGGTTTCTACACGGGCGTAATTTTTTGTGTAACCTACCCACTTGCCGTTTTCCTTTGTTTCAAACAAAACAAAAGGAGTGGTGTCTACAAGCGAGTTTAAAAAATCGCGTTCTGTTTTAAGGGTTGTTTCAATCATTTTTTGACTGCGTTCTTTTTTAACAGCGTTGGTAATTTGACCGTCCATTCGGTCTGCTACGGTACCTTTACGTCTTGAATACGCAAAAACGTGTGTCTTTGAAAAACCGATTTTCTTAGCAAATTCAAGGCTTTCTTCAAATTCTTGTTCGGTTTCGTTCGGGAAACCTACCATAATATCGGTGGAAATTGCGGCATCGTTGAAAACGTCACGAATTCGTGTCACCAAATCCTCATAAAAAGCAGAATCATAATGTCTGTTCATTCTTTTAAGCACACCGTCGCTACCCGACTGCAAAGACAGGTGGAACTGAGGGCAGAATTTTTCTTGCCCCGCAAAACGCTCAAGCATTTCGTCGCTGATGTGGTCGGGCTCTAAGGAGCCAAGGCGCACCCTTTTGATGCCGTCGACAGAGCATACTGCATCAACTGCGTCGCAGAGATTAAAGTCAGTGCCCTTGCCGTAGGCCGAAAGATTAATTCCTACAAGCACAATTTCTTTGTATCCGTTATTGGCGAGTGCTTCCGCCTCGGCTTTAATTTCATCCAATGGTTTAGAACGGACAAAGCCTCTGGCATAGGGAATAATACAGTAGGTACAGTATCTTTCGCATCCGTCCTCTATTTTCATAAATGCACGTGTTCTATCTGCGAAATTTGTAATAGAAGGAGTGTTAAATTCTTCGTTTCTTGTGTGCGGTAGAATATCAAATATCTTTTGTTTCTTCTCTGCCAAATCTACGATTTTTTTAATATCCGTATTTCCTATTACAATGTCGGCAACAAGGTCGTCTGTCTTGTCGGCAACCTGTGCCATACAGCCCGTAAGCACAGTTACAGCCGTCGGTTTTTCCCTTTTAAAGCGATTTAAAAGCTGACGGGTTTTGCGGTCACTTTCTGCCGTTACTGTGCAGGAATTTATTATAATGCAGTCAAAATCATCATGGTGGGAAACGGCGGTGTGACCCCGTTTTAAAAATTCCTCACGCATGCTCTGACTTTCGTATTGATTAACCTTGCAACCCAAGGTGTAAAATGCAACTTTCATCATTTTCTCCTTAAATTTGTAAGGATATTATACAATAATTTGCATATAAGTTGCAAGTACCTAAAATTTGATTATTTTTTGCCTACAATGGCGGGAATTTTACCTATAAAATATGCGCCGAGAGCGGTTATAATAATTTCGGGAATCATATAAAGTCCGTTGTAGATTACAGAATAAAAAAGCGAAAGGCTAAAACCGTGATAGGAGGATAACACCTCTGCTCCGAATTCACCGCCTAAAGCATCGGTGAAAAACCATTCCGCCCAAGTGCCAAAAAGGATAGCGCCTGAGAGAATATGTACTATATATCTTGCAAAGGTTGCAACAATCGCGCCAAGGCAAAGACTGACGCTCGGATTGTTTCCCTTTTTGAAAACACCGCCCAAGCACAAAACGGTGTATGCCACAATATAATCAAGCAAGCAGGACGCGATAGCGGCGGGCAGCGCCATTTTGCTGTCACCTACGAAAAATCCTGAAACGGTTTTAAAGCCAACGAGCATCTGAAGAATGGCATAACAAAGAGAGGAAACGGCTCCCCAAGCAATGCCATAGCGGTAGGAAAGTATGATGACCGGTAACATACTAAAAAGTGTTATTCCGCCGCCTTGAGGCAGGCTGAAAGGTTGAATCAAAGACAGAATAGTACCAAGAGCTATAAAAATCGCGCTAACTGTCAGTCTTTCGGTGTTTAGTCGTTTGAATGTGGTTTTCTCCATTGTGAACATCCTTTTTTGAAAATTAAAAGCGTCTGCACAGGTAAATGCAGACGCTAAGACACAATGAAACCATTTTCCCTACGCCGGCATTATCCGTATCAGGTTAAAGGGTCAAAGCAGCATTATTGCTTAATCTCAGCCAAGTAGCCTCAGCACCCCATTCACTTTTCCTATATTATATAACCGTTATTTGCTTTTGTCAAGGATTAACAATAAAAATATGTTGAAAATAAGTTTGCGATATGTTATGATAGTATAAATTAGTGTGTTTACTTTATAAACAAACAAGGTGATAAAATGAAAGAAATACCAAAATCATATTTTCAACGTTTTAGAATAATAGTAGTTTTACTTTTAATGGATGCTGTTTCCATAGCCGTTTCGTTTTTGGCATCCATGTGGATTGAGTTTGATTTTCAGACGAATATTGTTCCTGATGAATATGCATTTGAATTCTTAAGGCTAATTTGGATTTGGATTCCTATTTGTCTTGTATTATTTGCTGTATTGAAGTTGTATAACAGCATTTTGACCTTTGCGAGCACGGATGTTTTATTCAGAGTGTTTATAGCTTATGCGGTTATGTCTGCGATTTTAGTCGGCGCATATTACTTTGACGTAATCAATATGTCTATATCCTACTATATAATAGGAATATTCTTGAGCTTTGTTTGTACTGTAGGTATTCATTTTGGTCGCAGAATTATAAGAGAAATTGCTAATATTGTT
>JAZOQF010000114.1:0-6613 GCA_045655905.1 Acutalibacteraceae bacterium
GACTTAACCTTGCTGAGTGACAAATTAACATTGTCCTTTAGGCTACCTGCGTAAGGAACGTAGGAGTCAACACCCTCTTCAAAGGATAATTTCTTATCTCCACCGAGGTCATATCTCTGCCAGTTTCTTGCACGGTTAGAGCCTTCGCCCCAGAATTCTTTATAGTAATTTCCGTTGATAGCAATCTTGTTTGTTGGGCTTTCGTCGAAACGAGCAAAGTATCTGCCGAGCATCATAAAGTCAGCACCCATAGCAAGAGCTAATGTGATGTGGTGGTCGTGAACGATACCGCCGTCGGAACAAACGGGAACATAAATACCTGTCTTTTCAAAGTACTCGTCACGAGCCGCACAAACCTCAATTAAAGCTGTTGCTTGGCCACGGCCGATACCCTTGGTTTCGCGGGTGATACAAATTGAGCCACCACCGATACCAACTTTAATAAAGTCAGCACCAGCTTCTGCTAAGAACATAAAGCCATCACGGTCTACAACGTTACCGGCACCAACCTTAACGGTGTCGCCATATTTTTCACGAATGAAAGCAATAGTTCTTGACTGCCATTCGCTAAAGCCTTCAGATGAGTCGATACAAAGAACATCAGCACCTGCTTCGATTAATGCAGGGACACGCTCCATATAGTCACGGGTGTTAATACCGGCACCTATAACATAACGCTTGTCCTTATCAAGTAACTCATTGGGGTTTTCTTTGTGAGCGTCATAGTCCTTACGGAAAACAAAATATTTTAGATTACCGTTTTTGTCAACAATGGGAAGAGAATTAAGTTTGTTATCCCAAATGATATCATTTGCTTGTTTAAGTGTTGTGGTTTCATCTGCAACAATCAATTTATCGGCAGGTGTCATAAAGTCTTTAACCTTAACGTCTTCGCTCATACGGCTAACTCTGTAGTCACGGCCTGTAACAATACCGAGTAATTTTCCGTTAGCAGTACCGTCTTCGGTTACTGCAACGGTTGAAAATCCGTTTTCGGCTTTAAGACGTAAAATATCAGCAAGAGTATCTTCTGGAGTAACATTAGAAGCGCTTACAACGAAACCGGCTTTGTAAGACTTGGCACGTGCTACCATTGCAGCCTCATCTTCAATAGACTGAGAACCGTAAATAAAGGAAACACCGCCCTCTTTAGCGAGTGCTACCGCTAATCTTTCACCGGAAACCGACTGCATAATTGCAGAGGTCATAGGAATGTTCATAGAAATTGCAGGCTCTTCACCCTTCTTGAATTTAACAAGAGGTGTTTTAAGGCTGACGTTTGCGGGTACACATTCAGATGACGAATAACCGGGTACTAAAAGGTATTCGTTAAAAGTATGCGACATTTCAGTGAAATAATAAGCCATAAATATTACTCCTTTAAATAAAAATTATATTTAACTAATTATATCTGCAAAACCTCAATATGTCAACCAAAAACTATATATTGTTTAATGTATTTTCAAAAACTCTTGACAAAATTGCTTTATTGGTGATATTATAGGTTCAATGAAGAAACCTGTGATTAAGAGTAGTAGCCGGATTTTTAACTTAAAGAGAGTTGCCGATGGTGGAATGGTGACAGTGACAAATGCGGTGAATGGACTTATGAGGGCGACCGAAAGCGAGAATTCGTTAGTAGCAGTCGACGGTTATGTACCCGTTACAGTACAGTCTGTATGATAGTACGGAAATGAGCGGATGATTTATCATCAAATTGGGTGGCACCGCAGGATTTTAGAAGTCTTGTCCCATGTTAGGGATAGGGCTGTTTTTATTTTTGAAACTATGGTTTAAGGAGAAAGTTATGGATTACAGAAAATTTGACAATTATCTAAAAAATTTCCCCGATGAAAAGGGTTATTTTGGTGAGTACGGCGGAGCGTTTTTATCTCCTGAACTTACTCCCGCTTTTGAGGAAATAAATGACGCTTATGAGTCCATTTGTCATTCGGCTCAGTTTATAAATGAGTTAAGAAGAATCAGAAAAGAATTTCAGGGCAGACCAACCCCTGTTTACCATTGCGAGCGCCTTTCAAAGCTTTTTGGTAACTGCCAAATTTATTTAAAGCGTGAGGATTTAAACCACACGGGTGCTCACAAACTTAATCATTGTATGGGTGAAGGTTTGCTTGCTAAGTTTATGGGTAAGAAAAAGCTTATCGCTGAAACCGGAGCCGGTCAGCATGGTGTGGCTTTGGCTACTGCTGCTGCATACTTCGGTTTAGAGTGTGATATTTATATGGGTGAGGTTGATATTGAAAAGCAACACCCAAATGTTATCAGAATGAAGATGCTCGGCGCTAATGTTATTCCCGTAACTCATGGACTGAAAACGCTTAAAGAGGCGGTTGACGCCGCATTTGAGGCTTACCAAAAGGAATACAAGGATGCGATTTACTGCATAGGCTCTACTTTAGGACCTCATCCTTTCCCGAAAATGGTAAGAGATTTCCAGAGTGTTGTGGGAATTGAAGCAAGGGAACAGTATCTCGAAATGACAGGCATTATGCCTGATAGCGTTTGCGCTTGTGTAGGCGGTGGCTCCAACTCACTTGGAATGTTCACACCGTTCCTAGGCGACCCTGTTGAAATTTACGGTGTTGAGCCTTTGGGTAAGGGCAGTGCTGTCGGTGACCACGCAGCTACTATGCAATTTGGTACTAAGGGTAGACTTCACGGTTTCGAAAGTTATCTTATACAGGATGAAAACGGCGAGCCGTTACCGGTTTACTCTATTGCGAGCGGTCTTGACTACCCCGGTGTAGGACCTGAGCATGCATATCTCAGAGATATGGGCAGAGTAAATTATGTTACCGCTACCGACGAGGAAGCTATGGAAGCGTTTTACTTGCTTAGCCGTTTTGAGGGTATTATCCCTGCGGTAGAAAGCGCTCATGCTGTGGCGTTTGCTATCAGATACGCTAAGGAGCATAAAACAGGCTCTATTTTAGCTTGTCTTTCGGGCAGAGGCGATAAGGATATCGACTATGTTTACGAAAAATACGGCTGTGGTGAAAAGTTCGATCTTGATAAATATTTGAAATAATTTCAAAGGACTGCTTCGGCGGTCCTTTTTGTTGTATTTATGGTGTTTTTATCCTTGACTAAAGCACAAGATATGGTGTATAATAGTGAATGTATATATGATTTGAGGAGTATGCAAAATATGGCAAAAACCAATGTCAAATATGATAATGAAAGTATCACTAAATTAGAGGGTCCTGACCGAGTACGAAAGCGCCCGGGCGTTATTTTCGGCTCCGATGGCCTTGACGGTTGTGAGCATTCTGTATTTGAAATAATTTCTAACTCTATTGATGAGGCGAGAGAGGGTTACGGCAACAAGATAATCGTAACCAAATATTCTGACGGCTCGGTCGAGGTGCAAGACTTCGGTCGTGGTGCACCTGTTGATTTTAACAACAAGGAACAATGCTACAACTGGGAACTGTTGTACTGCGAATTGTACGCAGGCGGAAAATATAATACAAATGACGGCGCAAACTATGAGTACTCTGTAGGTCTTAACGGTTTGGGACTTTGCTCGACACAGTATTCATCCGAGTATATGGACGTTGAGATTAAGCGTGACGGCTTTAAGTATAATCTCCATTTCGAAAAGGGATACAATGTGGGCGGTCTTAAAAAAGAGCCTTACAGCGGAAAAGACACGGGAACAAAAACCCGTTGGAAGCCTGACTTAGAGGTTTTCACCGAAACCGATATACCCGCCGAATATTTCATTGACACTTTAAAGCGTCAGGCTATTGTAAATGACGGGTTGCTTTTTCAATTCCGTGAGCAACAAGGAAACAGATTTGAAACTAAAGAGATTATTTACAATAATGGTATTGTCGATTATGTTAATGAAACCGTAGGTGAGGACGGGCTTTCTTCTGTTCAGCATTGGCAGACCGAGCGCAAGGGTAAAGACCGTGAGGACAAGCCTGAATACAAGGTAAAAATCAAAGCCGCTTTGGCTTTCAGTAACAAAAAAACCTTAAAAGAGTATTATCATAACTCAAGTTGGCTCGAGCACGGCGGCGTTCCCGAAAGGGCAACAAGAACTGCTTTAGTTTCCCAAATAGATAGTTATATTAAACAGACGAATAAATACAAAAACAACGAAAGCAAAATAACCTTCTCTGATGTAGAAGAATGTATGGTTTTGGTTATTTCCTCGTTTTCCACAATGACTTCGTATGAAAATCAGACCAAAAAGGCCATCACAAATAAGTTTATTTATGAGGCAATGGTAGATTTCTTGCGCCATCAGTTAGAGGTTTACTTCATAGAGAACAAGGCAGAGGCTGAAAAAATTGCCGAACAGGTACTTATCAATAAGCGAAGCCGTGAACGCAGTGAGCGTGAAAGAATTAACATCAAAAAGACCCTGCAAAGCTCTAACAGTATGCTTGACAGGGTGGACAAGTTTGTTGATTGCCGTTCTAAAGATGTAAATCTAAGAGAAGTTTTCATCGTTGAGGGTGATTCGGCTTTGGGTTCTTGTAAATTAGCAAGAAATGCCGAGTTCCAGGCTATAATGCCTGTTCGTGGTAAAATTCTCAACTGCTTAAAAGCTGATTACGATAAGGTGTTTAAGAGTGAGATCATTACCAACCTTATAAAGGTTTTGGGTTGTGGTGTCGAGGTTAAATCAAAAGCTAACAAGGGACTTGCTACTTTTGATTTGTCGGCACTTAGATGGAACAAGGTTATAATCTGTACCGATGCCGACGTGGACGGTTTCCATATCAGAACACTTATTTTAACAATGATTCACCGACTAATGCCTACCCTTATAACCGAGGGAAAGGTGTTTATCGCTGAAACACCTCTTTACGAAATAGGCACCAAGGAAATGACCTATTTTGCCTATGACGAAAAAGAAAAGAATGATATTTTAACTAAAATCGGGGATAAGAAATATACCCTGCAGCGTTCAAAGGGACTTGGTGAAAACCAACCCGATATGATGAACCTTACAACTATGAATCCCGAAACTCGTCGCCTTGTTAAGGTTATGCCTGAGGATGCCGAGCGTACAAGCCAAATGTTTGATATGCTTTTGGGTGATGATTTGCAGGGAAGAAAAGACTTTATCGCAGAAAACGGATATCTATATTTAGATGACGCCGATATTAGTTAATTCGGAATGCGTAATGCGTAATTCGAAATTAAAGGACGGTAGATATGGAGAATATAATTGTTGTGAAAAGCAAGGCTTTTGCAATAAGAATTGTTAAATTAAGCAAGTATCTCAATTGTTCTAAAAAAGAGTTTGTTTTGTCGAAGCAAATAATGAGAAGCGGTACAAGTATCGGAGCGAATGTTAAAGAGGCTGTAAGAGGACAAAGTAAGGCGGATTTTTATGCAAAAATGAATATAGCCCTCAAAGAAGCCAGCGAAACTGAATATTGGCTTGAAATCTTAAATGAAACTGATTATATAGATAATAATTTGTTTGAAAGTTTGTATTTCGATTGTCAAGAACTTATAAAAATTTTGATATCTATAACCAAAACTCAAAAGTGTGATTTGTAATTACGCATTACGAATTACGCATTATGAATTTGAAGGATGATAATATGGCTCCAAGAAAAAAGCAAGAGACCAAGAAAACTGTAAAACCGAATATCAATGCCTATATTTCGGGAGCGGGATTAACGGTTGAACAACCGATTACGGAAACTATCGAAACCAACTTTATGACCTATGCCATGAGTGTTATAGTTTCTCGTGCAATTCCCGAAATTGATGGTTTTAAACCGTCACACAGAAAATTGTTATACACAATGTATAATATGGGACTTTTGAACGGCAGCACAATTAAGTCGGCCAATATTGTGGGTAGAACAATGCAGTTAAACCCTCACGGTGATGCCGCAATTTACGAAACGATGGTAAGATTGTCTGAGGGTTATCAGGCATTGCTTCATCCGTTTGTCGCTTCTAAAGGTTCGTTTGGTAAGGCATATTCAAGGGATATGGCTTATGCTGCATCCCGTTATACCGAGGCAAAGTTAGCTCCCATTGCGAGCGAACTTTTTGCTGATATTGATAAGGATACTGTTGACTTTGTAGACAACTATGACGCTACAATGAAAGAGCCGACATTATTTCCTGTTACATTTCCAACTGTTTTGGTTAATGCTAACACAGGTATTGCGGCGGGAATGGCCAGCTCGATTTGTCCTTTTAATCTTCGTGAGGTTTGCGAAACAACCATTGCTTACATTAAAGATGAGGACATAAACGTTGCAGATACCCTTTTGGCTCCCGATTTTCCGATAGGCGGTCAGCTTTTATATAACAGAGCTGATATGGAAAAAATCTACGAAACAGGTAGAGGAAGCTTCAAGGTAAGGGGAGTATACCATTACGATAAATCCGAAAACTGTGTAGAAATCACAGAAATTCCACCCACAACAACGGTGGAGGCTATCATTGAAAAGGTAATTGATCTGGTAAAACTTAAAAAGATTACCGAAATCAATGATATTCGTGATGAAACCGATTTGAATGGTCTTAAAATCACCATTGATTTAAAGCGTGGTGCCGACCACGAAAAGCTGATGAAAAAAATCCTTAAAATGACTACATTGGAGGA
>JAZOQF010000115.1:0-14232 GCA_045655905.1 Acutalibacteraceae bacterium
TTGGAACTTCATTCTTCCCTTTAAAAGGGCTACATTGTTAGGACTTGCAGCCTCTGCCGCAACACCTGCACCCGGGAATGTTATTTTTGAAGTAGATGTGAAAATAATCGGCAAATCGGGGTTTCCTGCTTTTACGCACTCGTCATAGATGTTTAAAAGCTTATCTCCCTCATCGTATAAATCGTGTACAACATAAGCGTTATCCCAGAAAATTCTGAAATCGCTTGCTGCAGGTTTCAAAGCTGCCATACGCTTAACAACATTATCACTGTAAGTCAAACCCTCAGGATTAGAGTATTTCGGCACACACCAAATACCCTTTACCTTTTTGTCCTTCACAAGTTCCTCTACTATATCCATATCAGGACCTTCTTCGGTCATTGGAACGGATATAAGCTCAAAACCAAAATATTCAGTAATGGCGAAATGACGATCATAACCGGGAACAGGACACAAGAATTTTAGTCCTTCCTGCTTGCCCCATGGCTCTGCACCAATTCCGTGTGTCATACACTGTGCTATTGTGTCATACATCATATTAAGTGAAGAGTTGCCTCCCACTATTATCTGGTCGGGAGAAAGCTCTAAAATTTCAGCAAAGAGTTTTTTAAGCTCAATAAGTCCGTCAAGTCCACCATAGTTCCGGCAGTCTATGCCGTCAATATTTTTAAACCCAATACGACTTCCAACCATATCAAACATTTTTTCGCTCACATCCATACTGTCAAAACCGGGTTTGCCTCTTGACATATCCAAAGACAAATGCATTGAACGAAAACGCTCATATTCCTTTTTCACATTTTCAAACTCTGCTTCGAGTTCTTGTTTGTTCATTTCAAAGTAATCAGCCATTAAAAAATCCTCCTGTAACTTACCAAATATACCACTAAACAGCTGTTTTTTCAAGTTTTATATTTAAATCAATTCTATTATAAGCGCCAAGTTTCCTCTTCTTCCCTTGGTCGCACGGTGGGAATGTAAATCCTCACTATTACAGCAAGTACAAATGTCCCCAACATCAATGTTTTCGGATTTAATTCCCGAATGAATTAGTATTTGTCGATTTGCTTCGCTAAGGTCAAGCATATATTTGCCGTTTTTGGTAGGAAATATCATATCATCCAAATTTAAAAAACTCAATTTTTTAAATTCATCTACAACGACATCGTCAACCTCGTAACAACATTTACCAATGCAAGGGCCAATGCCTGCAATTATATCTTCACGCTTACAGCCAAACCCGCTCACCATTTTATCAACCGTACATTTGCCTATGAGCCGCACCGTTCCTCGCCAACCGGAGTGCGATGTTGCTATCACTTTTTTAACGGGGTCGTAAAACACAAGCGGAGTGCAATCGGCATACTGAGTAACAAGCGCTACGCCCGGTTTGTTTGTAACCATACCATCCACATCGCAAAACGGTGGTTTGGAAATACCGGTTCCTCGATGACTTTCATCAACCGTTTTCACATTATTCGTGTGGGTTTGATGGCTTAAAACCAAATTTTCGGTATCTATTCCTACACTACCACATAATATTTCAAAATTCTTAATAACATTTTGAGGGTCGGTATCCTTGTTAAAGCTCAAATTCATAGATGCGCTGTCGCCTTTGCTGACTCCGCCATGACGAGTAGAAAAGACGTGTCTTATCCCCTCGCACTCTAAAAGTTTTGGGAACTGAATATATACAAGGTCGCCCGACACATTTATTTTAAGATTTTTGCTATTCAATAACCTTCACCCGTAATGATTTTTGTATAAAGCTTCTGAGAATTTTTTATGAGCATCTCATAATATTTATTCCCCAATTTTTGTTTAACAATGTCCAAAGCACTTTTAAACAACGGAGGACGATTTTCCAACGAATGAGTGTCACTTGCTACAACACAGAAAATATCCGACCTTAAAACTTTCTTTAAAAACCTGATATGTTTTGTCGAAGATAAACTGATAGTGTTGATTTGAACCATTATGTTATTCGCTTTGACAAATGCAAAGAGTTTCCTGAACCCCTTAGAACTTATATATCTCTCAAAGTGTGCAATTATAGGAGTGTATCCTCGCTTTTTAAGGCGGATCAAATCCTCAAAAAGATATTTATTTATATCTTTACCTGTAAGTTCTATTAAAAGATATTTTGAATTGTTAAGGGTTAAAAAGTGCAAGCTGTCAGCATTGCTTAGCCCTCTGAAATAGAGTATTTCAGAGCCGAAATAAACCTTTGGTAAATCAAGGTTTTTAATTTCATCATTCAAAAGTTTAAATGCATTTGTAGTTGTGCTTAAAAAATCCTCCAACACATCTTCGCAGGGGTAAAAATGCGGTGTGGCCAAGATAGTCGATATTCCGTTTTCCTTTGCCATTTTCAAAAGTTCAATCGAATTTTGCATATCTTTTGCCCCGTCATCAACTCCGGGGAGAATATGCGAATGAATATCGAAATACAAAAAAACACCACCTTATAAAAAACATTCCCATAACCCTTGCGCGTTATGGGAAGTTGATTTTTATTTGTAACCGTATTTATAATATGAGCCATACTTCTTTTTAGCTCCGCCCGCACCATTAAGTATGGTACCCAAGACATTTATGTCAAGCGCTTTAAGAGCATTTTTTGCAGCTCTTAATTTAGCGTAAGTAGTGTACGCAATACGGGCAATCAAAACTACACCGTCACACTTTTTCGAAATTGCCAAAGCATCCGAAACAATATTTACAGGAGGAGTATCTATGATTATATAATCATACTCTTCCCTTACTTTTTTCACAAGTTCATCGAAATCGGTAGAACCAATTAAATCTGAAGGATTGGTTACTACACTACCACTTGTTAAAACATCAAGATAACTGTTATATTTTAAAACAGCATCTTCGAATTTACACTCTCTTGCTAAAATATTGCTTAGACCTTTTTCATTCGAAATCTTTAACTTTTTGTGAATGGTAGCCCTACGAATATCACCATCTATCAAAAGTATCTTCTTATTTAACTGTGAAAGGGTTATTGCCATATTCACAGCTGTTGTAGATTTACCTTCTGAAACGTTAGGACTTGTGAAAGCCAATACCTTGCCCTGCATATTTTCCAAAATGTAAAGCAAGCGAATTCTAATATTTTTATATGCTTCTACTACAGCAAAGGGGGCTTGATTAGAAATATTAGCATTATTGTTCTTAGCCATTTTTCTTGCCTCCTGTATAGTTATTGTTATATGAACCATACTTTTTCTCATGCGATTTGCTCACACTAAAGTCCGGCACAACTCCTATTATATCCATAGCTATCATTTCTTCAACATCTTCGCCATCTCTTATAACATTGCTCGAAGAATAAATGAAGAAAATTATCAGATACATAGCTACGGCTCCGACAATTCCGCCAATACCCACAACAACTACATCGCTCGGATAACCCCAACGAGCGCCGTCAGCAGTTACGATTGATGCCGATGCATCTTTAACCATAGTGTTAATATATTCAGGTGCAATACTTAAATACTCGTTTACGATTTTAACTGCTCTCTTTGGGTCGGAATCAGTAAATGCAACGTCCACAAATATAGTATTGTCACTTCTCCTCGAAACACTGGTGGAGCCCATCAAGTGACCAAATGAATAGTCTTCCTCGATATTCTCTGCTAAGATTTTATAAATTCCTGATGTTCTTAAAATGTCGGTTATGGTATCAACAAAGTTAAGAGAAGCTACGATATCAGCGTTTTCAACCTTTGCGTTCGATGTAGCTTTATCATTATCTTTTTCCGCAATAATTTTACCATTTGTTACAACGATAGAACCTTTAGCTGTGTACTTTGGAGGTGCAATGAAATTTATATAAGAAAAAGCTACACCTGCAGCAAAAATTGCAGCCAAAGCTATTGCCAACCAATATTTAACAGCTACATGAAGCATATATTTCAAACTGTAATTATTCACTATATACCCTCTTTTCAAAATGTTTTGATTGATATGTCATACTAAGTTATTTTAACATATTTACTCCAAAATGACAAGCCATATTTTTTATAATCTTATACAATTTTCTACAATATTTTTATAAGATTTGAATATATCCTCATAATTTTTATAAGAAAATCTATATACCTCTGTCATCAAAGCACCCTTATAGTTTTTATCCTTTAGGAATTTTAAAAACCCGTCAAAATCAAACCTGCCGTCACCGGGTAACAAACAATCCCCTGCAACAGAGTGATCACTAATATGAAAATGCTTTATGTTATCATAAAACTCGTTTACTAAATCCATCGGCAGATAACCGCTTCTGATGCTTTGTTTTATATCAAAACAAAACTCAGCATCTTTTCCTAAAATATCTCTCATGCTGCGTAAAAACTCCACATCGCCCGAGCGGAATTTCACAACATTTTCCTGTAAAACCGTAACACCGTTTCTAAGGGTTTGCTCCTTTAGAGCCATATATCTATCACAGTATTCCTCGTCGCTTAGTATTCCGTTAGGTTTTCCACCGTGCATTATTATGTATTCGGCTCCTAGTTCCTTTGCTACCTCGGAATAACGCCGATACTGTTTTAATGCTTCGTGAAAACGACGTTCGTAGGCGGAAAATATCATAAAAGACTCCGCCAACGACATTGTCGGATGCACAGCAGTAATGTTAAGAGAATACTTCTCTTTTATCTCCAAAAGCATATCAATAAAACCGTCTTTAAGCTCGCTTTCGCAATTAAAGAAAATTTCGGTCTCTTTGACACCCGCTTTGCCAATTTCCTCTAAAGCAAGCTCGGTTTCCATCGGGTAAAATGATGCTGTCGAAATGCCTAATTTCATAGATTTTCCTCCTTACAAGGAGTTACATATAATGTTTTATTTGTAGTGTAAATCACCATTCCTGGTTTGGCACCGTTTGGTTTTTTCACAAATTTCACCTGAGTATAATCCACAGGCACTTTAGAAGATGTTGAGGCTTTGGAATTGGTTGCCGCCAAGTTTGCCGCAAAAACTAAAGTTTCCTCAGAAACATCGCCGCCCTCATTCATAACGATTACGTGAGATCCCGGAATATCCTTTGTGTGAAACCACAAATCATTTTTAGAAGCAAGACGTGTGGTTAAATAATCATTTTGTGTGTTGTTTTTACCCACTAAAATGCGGTACCCTTCTTTAGATGTATATTCCTTGGGGGCTGTGACCACCGTTTTGGCGTTGCCTTTTTGCAAGATTTTTTTAATATATCCCGCATCAGACAATTCTTGTCTGATTTCTTTAATTTCAGCCACCGACGAAGCTCGGCCAATACTTTCTAAAACAGAATCGAAATACCGGATTTCATCCTTATCTTGTTCGGTCAAGGTGCTTAATGTTTGGGTGGCGGTATAAGTCTTTTTATACTCCTTAAAATACCTATCGGCATTCTTAGCCGGTGACAAAGCAGGGTTCATAGGTATTTTTACAAGCCCCAAATTCTCGTCATAATAATTTTCGACTATCGCCTCGCTGTCGCCCGGCTTTAGTTTATATAAATTCATTTTTAAAAGCTCGCCGTAGATTCTAAGGGTTTCTCTGTTTTCGCACTTTTTAATTTCATTAAGCCTTAATGCCAATTTCTTTTCGGTGCGGTTTTTAAGATTTTTAACAAGCTTTATAATATCATTAGCACTTGCACTTATGCGTGCCGCATTTTCTCTTGCAGAATAAAATTCATCCAAAAGCAAATTGAAATTGTCTGCTGTTTTGTTTTCGTATTCAGCACCATACTGCGAAATTTCAGTGAACGAATACTCAAAAGGCTCACCATCTGGTTTTAGCACAAGTACGGGTTTTATATTTTCCTTTAAATCTGCCAACACCTGGCTCATAGCATTTTTAAAACCAAAACGCTGAGCTTTGTATTCGATTTCTCTGCAAACCAATGGCGAAAAACCCTCTATTCTTCCGAGCAGTTGCTTTGCAAGTTCAGGGGTTCTTTCGTCGAGATTTTCACAAATTTCTTCCAAAGATGCAGTCAGTGGATTTAGCTTTTCTTCCCTTTCGGGATATTCATAAACCGCTCCCGGTAAAATCAAACGTTTTGCCGTTTCTACATCGCTGTGTTTCAGTGCATCAACAATTTTCCCGTTTTCCCTTACGAGTATAACATTAGCTTTAGCACCCATCATTTCACAAACCAAACGGTAATTTTCAGTATCACCCATCTCGTTTGCAGCAGAAAAATAGAGTTCTGCAATTCTTTCAAATGGTGGTTGCAAAACCTTTGTAAGTTTAGCCGACGAAATATATTTTCTAAGAAGCATACAAAAATTAGGCGGCATCTGTGGGTTTTCAGGTCGCGCCTCGGTAAAATGCAGTCTCGCACTGCCGGATTTTGCGCTTATATAAAGCCTTTTTGCAAAACCTTTCTTTCTAAGCAGTAAAACCAGCTCATCCTTAGATGGCTGGTATATTTTATCAATATGAGAATCTGTCGCTTCAGAAATTTCTTTTAAGACCTTACTTAAAAATCCTGCGTCAAATGCCATAAACCGTCATAAATTTCCTTATAGTAATTATATTCCTCCGATTTTTCGGGGATGTTTTTCAAAGCCTCCATACACTTAAAGGCTCTGCTGATTTGTTTTTCAATGTATTTTTTGCCAATGGGGTCTTTGGGACTAAGCTTTCCCGAAAAGTATAAGTGATTTTCTTTTTCCTGCTTTTCGCCCGAATAACAACACTTCATTACAGAATAAAGCTTACCGTTTTCTTCGACAGCAATTTCATCTTTAATCGAAAAGCCATTGTCATAAAGGAATTTTCGCAAAATCTCAGGCGACGTGGTGGGTTGCAAAACAAGGGTCACATTACTAAACTTCAGTTTTTCAATGCCCCTTGATAAAATTCCCGAAATCACTTCACCGCCGATGCCCGCAACAATAAAGGTGTCCGCTTCTTGTCTTTCGACACCCTCAATTCCGTCACAAAGCCTAAGCGAAATACCGTCTACACCTGATTTTTCGACGTTTTCCTCTGCTTTCCTAAGTGGCTTTTTATTTATATCTGTCGCAATAACGCTTGCCGCTCTGCCGCTTTTTTTAAGTGCTATCGACAAAAAAGCGTGGTCGGTGCCGACATCGCAAACCTTAGCGCCACACGGCACAAGCGAAGCTATAGTAGAAAGCCTTACAGATAAATTCTGCATTTACTTATTTTCGAAATACTTATTTAGTTTCTCAACCAAAGCATCACAGTCGGTACCGTGTACCTGACAAGCCTGTTCAATGCTTTCCCCTCTTGAAGCAGGGCAACCAAGACAATGCATACCTATTTCAAAAAAATACTGTGCACAGCCGGTGTCAATATCCAAAACATCGCCAATTAACATATCCTTAGTGATTTTCATTTTTATTCTCCTTAAAAAAGTTTCGTTTCTTTTGTCAAATCGGTCCTTGCATGATTATAAAGTTTACGGTTGTCCATAGCCCATAATCTCGCAGAAAAATCCTGATTAGCAGTAGATAGTACCGCTTCTTTCATTTCAAATATTCTCGAATCCATAAGGTCGAGTTCACTTAAAAGCTCAGCCTCGATAAACATAGGTCTTACTGCCGCACCAAACTCAGGCTCGCCGTGGTGGGAAAGACACATGTGCTCTAAAAGAATTGCAGTTTGTTTTTCAATTCCTAATTTTTCGGCATATCTCTCGATGACACTAGCCCCCATAGCAAGGTGGCCGAGCAAATTACCCTCAACTGAATATCCTGTAGCAATACCTGTGTCGGCAACCTCAAATTCGCAAAGCTTTGCAATATCGTGAAGAATCGCACCCGAAATCAAAAGTTCCTCATCAACAAAGGGATAAATAGTACACACCTTTTGTGCCAAGCGGACAATAGAAAGGGTGTGAAACAGCAGTCCTCCCCTTAGTGCGTGATGAAGCTTAAATGCTGCAGGCCAGTATAAAAGTTTCAAACGGTTATCTTCTAAAATTGCGGAAACAATTTTGTTTAAATCCTCGTCTTTAAAACCTTGCGCTAACGCATACAATTCATTAAACATTTCTTCGCCATTATAAAGCGCAGTTTTCACAAAGTCTGACGGATCGACATTATCGCTATCCATCGCAGGACGTATTTTATCGATTTTAAGTTGGTCAACGCCATTATATGGTGATATTGTTCCTCTTATTTTCACGAGAGCATTTGCTGTGTATTCTCCGTGAATTTCTTTCGAATAACGCCAAAGCTTAGCGTTAATCTCCCCATCCTTATCCGAGAGGGTCATATCAAGATAACTATCCCCTCTTGCCGAGGTTTTAACATCTATATTTTTTATGATACAAAAACCCTCTACAAGACCATTATTATCCAAAGGAGTAAAATTCATATCTTTAATTCCTTTACTTTAATTTGCACTTTAATTATACCTTATTTTTCGCTTAACTTCAAGTTTCTGATAGCGCCAACCACTATTTACCTGTGGCGTTTTGCCCAAATGTTAGGTGAAAACAATAATATCATCGGGTAAATTTCAAGTCTGCCGAGAAGCATTGCGGCTGAAAGCGTGTATTTCGAAAGCACAGAAAATTCAGCGAAACTACCCGTCGGTCCGACCTTTGCAAAACCGGGTCCGACATTATTAAAGCACGTAACAACAGAAGTAATTGTTGTTTCAAAGTCAAAGCCGTTAAGGCTTATAATAAACAAGATAATCGCCAGACAGAAAATATAAATCGAAAGATAGCTTTGTACGCCTTCTGCCGTAGATTTTTCAAGTGTTCTTCCCTCGAATCTTGCCGACTCAACAGAGCGTGGATGAAGAGCGTGTTTAAGACTTGACTTGGCAGATTTGAAAAGCATAATAATTCGAGTGAGCTTAAATCCACCTGCGGTAGAACCTGCACATCCACCCACAAACATCAAAATAAATATGATTATTTTAGATATTTCAGGCCACAAATTAAAATCTACAGTGGAATATCCGGTAGTAGTTATTATTGCCGCTACCTGAAATGCCGCATGACGAATACCTTCAGATACCGAAGTCATCTCTGCCACATTGCCTAAAACATTAACGGTGATTAAAGCGGTAGAAACTACTATTACCGCAACATATATCCACATTTCCTCGCTTTTCAGGACCGCCTTGAATCTTTTAGCTAAAAGGAAAAAGTATATATTAAAATTCACACCGAATATTAGCATAAAAATAGTAATAACCCATTGAATATACGGGCTGTATCCACCTATGCTATTGGATTTTATACCAAAACCACCCGTACCTGCCGTACCGAAGGTGTGCACAAGGCTTTCAAAGAGGGTCATTCCGCCGCAGAGAAGGAACATTGCCTCAAGTGCGCTTATGCCTATATATATCAAATACAATATTTTAGCCGTATCTTTGAGCTTGGGTACTATTTTACCAACAACAGGGCCCGGCATTTCAGCTCGTATAATATGAATTCCTCTTCCCGAATCGGATGGCAAAATTGCCATTACAAGAACAAGAACACCGACACCACCTACCCAGTGGGTAAAGCTTCTCCAGAAAAGAAGCCCATTAGACATTTCTTCAACATTTGTTAAAATTGATGAGCCCGTAGTTGTGAAACCGCTTACCGTTTCAAAAAAAGCGTCCACAAAACTCGGAATTTCACCACTTATAACAAACGGTAACGCTCCTAAAACCGACATTATAATCCAAGCAAGCGCAACAATTACAAAGCCTTCTCTTGCATATATTGTTTGATTTCTCACCCTGCCTAACAAAGTCATCAAAAAGCCTGTAACAATACAAACCAAAATAGTTATTCCAAATGAAAAAATGATGTTTTTCTCACCGTAAATCGCTGAGCAAATAAGGGCAGGCAACATTAACGCCGCTTCAAGTTGGACGATTCTGCCCAACATATATAAAACCATTCTTCTGTTCATAAGCCTTACCTCTAATTCAAAATATCAGAAAGCTTATTAAGACGCTGATTTGCCGCTAAAACTATTACCTTATCCCCTGCTATAAAGCAATCATCACCTGATGGGATAATTATTTTTCTGTCTCTTATAATTCCTGCAACAAGGGTGTTTTTCTTGAAATCCAATTCCTTAAACGATTTGTTAAGAAATTCCAAATCAGATTTAACATTAAACTCCAAAGCCTCAACCTTGTCGTCCATTAATTTATATAGCGTTTCCACGCTGCTACCCTCGGAATTTTGCAAAGCTCTTACATACTGTAAAATAACATTTGAGATGAGTTTTCTCGGTGTTACTACAGTATCCAAACCCCAGTGCTCAGCCAAAGGTATTAGTGAATCTCGGTTGACCTTTGCGATTACCTTGGGCACACCTTTTGAGGACGCATAGGACGCAATGAGCATATTTTGTTCGTCCATTCCCGTAAGTGCCACAAAGGCATCTGCCGACAATAGTCCCTCCTCGAGCAGAAGCTCTTGGTCTGACCCGTCACCACAAATAATCGTAGCCTTCGGAAGCATTTCAGAAAACTCTTCACAAAGCTTTTCATTTTTTTCAATGAGCGTTACATTACTGCCTGACATACAAAGTCTTTTTGCAAGGTAAAAAGCTGTTCTGCTGGCTCCCAAAATCATGACATCTTTAGCCTTTGTGGATTCAACTCCCATTTCTTTCGAAAGTTTCGCTATCTCAGACTGAGCGGCTGTAACTCCTATTCTGTCACCACTTTTGAGAACAAAATTACCGTCAGGTATATATGCCTCTTCGCCTCTTTTTACAGCACAAACAAGGAATTTGGCCTTAAACCTAGAACGAATTTCGCTCAAAGTGACTCCATCCATAGGCGAACCGGGCTTTATAATCTGTTCTATCATTTCAAAGTTTCTAACACTAAAGGTTTCTACCTTGGAAGCAGACGGAAGTTTTAGGCTGTGATATAGCTCCCTTGCGGCTACTAACTCAGGATTTATAATCATTGACAACTCTAAATGTTGTTTCATGATTCCTAAGCTTTTATCGTTATACTCGGGATTTCTCACTCTAGCAATAGTGCTTTTTGTGCCTAATTTTTTAGCAATAAAGCAGGAAAGCATATTAAATTCATCAGAACCCGCAACAGCAATTAACAGTTCTGCATCTTTAGCTCCCGCTTCCTCTAACACGTCAGTATCAGCACAGTTGCCGCAAACGCCCATAACATCATTAGTAGTTGTTACTGTTTCTATAGCCTTAGGATCATTATCAATAACTACTACATCGTGTCCCTCGTTCACAAGACTTGAAATTAAGGTGGCACCTATCTTTCCGGAGCCTGCTACTATAATTTTCATAATTGCCTCCCATAAAACATTATGAATCTTAAAAAACAAATCTGCCAAATCAAACTAAAACGATATCGGCAGATTTTTTATATTTATTTACTACTTACATTACTTTCAGTATCTTTTGGTAACTCTTCACCATTAATAACGGCGCGAATTGCCTCTTTTGCAGCATTTACAGTATCCATATTGGGTTCCATTGTGTAAAGAAGCTGGTTTGGATATGCATGGGTATAATTCTTTTTACCCCTGCCATCAACCGACACAGACTCGAACTTCCATTCTTTGCCTATGCTTGACATCTGATAGCTTATAAGTTTTTTGATTTCCTTTTCAGAAAAATTAGTTTTTGTATTTTTAGATATAGCTTTAATCATACTATCAATGTTGGCCGGAATAAGCATTGAGGGTGAAATCGCTTTCTCGACAACCGCTTTAATAACCACCTGCTGATGAATACCTCTTTGGCGATCACCGTTTGCAAAGCTCTTTCTCTCTCTTACAAAAGCTAACGCCGAGTCGCCCGTAAGATTATTTTCACCCTTTGTGAAATGATAGGTTTTTGATGTGTACGAATAACCTGATGAAAAATCGTATTCCGAATTTACTGTCACTCCACCTACGGCATTAACTATATCATAAACCGATTTGAAATTCACCTTAGCATAGTAGTTGAACTCTATATCGTATAAATGTTCGAGTGTTTCCATAGAACATTCTATTCCAAATCTTCCTGCATGTGTCAGTTTATCCATTTTGTTAGGGTCGCCATAGAGTGCTACATAATAGTCTCTCGGAGTGGAAATCATCAAAACCCTTTTTTGCTTTGGATTAACCGCAACTACCATATTAACATCAGACAAACTCTTTTCGGCAATTTTATCGCTATTTCTAGTATCAGTTCCCGAAATATATATTATAAACGGGGTCTTAGCTATATTATCTACCTGGTCCTTATTATTCTCGGTGCCGATAGAAATGTCACCGATGGCTCCGTTAAGAATGCCCATATATGACATACTAAACGCAGAAACCAGAAAAACACACACGCTAATAACAATACTTGTTATTCTTTTTGTTTTAATTCTGCGCCGTCTACCAGACAAAAGTTTGATATGAACTCCTGCCAAAATTCCCAAAAGAACAATGAATATGAAAATATAACCCATGGGGAAAATTTGAATAAGGGTAGCATATATTATCAGTGCAATTACTAAAAGTAATTCTGCCGGAAACAGAATTTTACTTACTATATCAAGAATTTTTTTGCTCTTAGGTGTTCTTGATACAATGTCTCTATTACTATAGGAACTAAGATTCACATTCTGAGAATGTATGCCTTTGGCAGGCCTTGTCCTTTTATTATTTGCATGCTTCAAAACAAAGACTTCCTTTGAAAATTATTTGCCGTTCCTTTTATAAGTAGGAACTATCTCTGCTACAATATCCTTCATATCAGACACTTCTTCCTTGTAAGCAATTTCAAGACGTTTTAATTGCTCTAAGAAAAGTTCATCATCCATTTCGATAGGCTTTCCAATATGAATGAGTTTGTTTTCGGTTTCCTGAAGACCTTCTTCTTCCATCAAAAGTTCCTCATAAAGTTTTTCGCCCGGACGAAGACCTGTATACTCGATTTTAATATCTATATCAGGCTCAAATCCCATAAGTCTTATGAGTTTTCTTGCCATGTCTACTATTTTAACAGGTTGTCCCATATCAAGGACATAAATTTCTCCGCCCTTGGCATAATAACCTGCTTGTAGAACCAAAGAAACCGCCTCAGGAATAGTCATAAAGAAACGTGTGATTTCGGGATGCGTTACTGTAACAGGACCGCCTTCCTCAATTTGCTTTGAGAAAAGTGGCACAACGCTTCCGTTACTGCCAAGCACGTTACCAAAACGAACAGCCACAAACTCGGTGTTCGGAGATTTTCGGTTCATCATTTGAACGACCATTTCACAAAGACGCTTGGATGCACCCATTATATTGGTCGGGTTAACCGCCTTATCGGTAGAAATAAGTACAAATTTTTTAACGCCGTATTTCACAGCTGCCTGCGCCATTTTATACGTGCCGAAAACATTGTTTTTAACAGCCTCGTTCGGACTATCCTCCATTAACGGAACATGTTTATGTGCCGCAGCATGAAAAACAATATCAGGCTTGTATGTGGAAAGTACGTAATCAAGTCTTGCTGTGTTTCTTACCGAACCTATAAGCACCTCTAAATTAAGGTACGGATATTTCTTTGTGAGCTCGATTTGTATATCATAAGCATTGTTTTCGTAGATATCAAAAATTATTAGTTGTTTAGGTGCACTCATTGCTATCTGGCGGCATAGCTCACTTCCTATTGAGCCGCCACCACCGGTCACCATAACTACCTTACCCGAAATGTAGTTATATATTTCATCAAGGTTGACTTTGATAGGGTCGCGTCCCAAAAGGTCTTGAATTTCAACCTTACGACGTTTACCTGCTGCATAGTGTCCATTTACTATCTGATATATTCCGGGAATTACTTCTACCTTACATTTGGTCGCACTACAGATTTCAAGTATTTCCTTTTTTGTCGCAGCGTCGCTACTGGGAATAGCATAAATTATCTTGTCAACATCATATTTTACTACTGCATCAATAATATCGTTTCTGTCACCGACAACAGGCACACCCTCTAAAAGACAACCTTTTTTAGCCGGACTGTCATCAATGAGGCATACAACCTTTGAAGTAAGCTTATCGCTATCTTTTAGTTCTCTAATAATAAACTTGCCCGAATCACCAGCACCGATTACCATTATCCTCTCAGATACTGCATGGGTGTTTTTTGAAACAATATTAGCAATTTCTCTTATAATTCTGCGACCAAAATGAATACCTACAGTACAAACAAAGCTCAAGAATATTCCTATTATATAGTAGGATATAGACATATTGATTACGTCAAAGTAATATGCGCCGACTAAAATCGC
>JAZOQF010000116.1:0-2047 GCA_045655905.1 Acutalibacteraceae bacterium
AGTAGTTTTACCGTGGTCAACGTGACCGATAGTACCAACGTTTACGTGTGGTTTCGATCTGTCAAATTTTTCTTTTGCCATAGTGTAAAAATAGTTTAAAAGTTGATATTTTTTATTTACATTTTTTTCAAGAGCTGTTGACGAGGATTGAACTCGTGACCTCTTCCTTACCAAGGAAGTGCTCTACCACTGAGCTACAACAGCAAAGTCCAGTGGAGGAGTGGGCAGTGATGGATTCGAACCACCGAAGTCGAAAGACAGCTGAGTTACAGTCAGCCCCATTTGGCCACTCTGGTAACTGCCCATTACCTTAAAACAAATCAAGGATCTTTTTCTTGAGCCTCTTGTCGGATTCGAACCAACGACCCCGAGATTACAAATCACGTGCTCTGGCCAACTGAGCTAAAGAGGCATTCAAAAATCTTTACAAACCATTCAAGAAATGACTTTCCCAAACGGTTTGCAAAGATAGACATTTTATTTGAGACTACAAAATATTTCGAGAATTTTCTTTTAAAAAAATTACCACTTCGAAATAATTGCCTTTTTTATTTACTGAAAATCAAAAAGTTATAATTTCACTAATTCCGAATTTTATTTTTTCTCTTTTGACTTTTTTACCTGTTTTTCGAGCGCTTCAACGCATAAATCGATAGCTTCTTCGAATGTATCACACACTTTTGAAGCAAAAAATTCTGTATTTGGCGCCAAAATCGTGATTTTTGCTTCTTTATTATCCGAAGTTTCTGGTTTTACCACCTTCAAAATTACCTCGGCCGAAGAGAGCTCATCTGATATACGTTCAAGCTTATTTACCTTTTTCTCGATAAATTGTTGCAATTTTTCCGTTGCATCAAAATGGATTGATTGAATTCTTACTTCCATAATTCCTCCTTACTTTTTTCCCCGTGGATGGGTACGTTCATAAATAGTTTTTATTTGATCGAAGGATGCGTGTGTATAAACTTGAGTGGCAGCCAACGTTTCGTGACCCAACAATTCTTTTATTGCTTTCACATCTGCCCCATCATTCAAAAGCGATGTCGCAAATGTGTGTCGTAAAACATGCGGACTGCGTTTCTCCTGTGTAGTCACAGCACCCATCAGTTTTCTAACCACATTATATATATGCATTGGATTTAACGGCGTACCTTTTTTATGTACAAAAAACTTAGTCGTAACCACATCTACCTCCTCATCTCGTTTTGCTCGATAAACCTCTATCCTCTCTGCCAAATTCGTGCCAAAAGGCACAACTCGCTCCTTATTCCCCTTGCCCAGCACCTTCAAATGCTGTTTAACAACATCCACATTCGCATCCTCGAGATTTGCCACCTCCGAACGCCGCAATCCTGTCTGATATATAAGTTCAATTATCAAAGAATTTCTTACGCCTTCAAAGTTACAATTTTTTTCTGAAATCTCCAAACATTTATCCAAATCTTTTTCATAAAAAAATTTAGGCAACGATTTAGGAACTTTCGGAGCTATAATTTTCAACGTTGGATTATTGTCTGTCAAGCCTTTAAGATTTAAAAACTTATAAAAACTTCTCACCGCAGAAATTTTTCGCTTAACCGAAGACGGCTTCTCACCCACATCCATAAGGCCTATAACCCACTCTCTAAGCTCATCCGTAGTGAGTTTTTTCGGATCAAAATCCCCTTTTTGTGTAACAATAAAATCTCTTAATTGCTCAATATCGATCTGATAAGACAAAACGGTATGAGAAGAGTAATTCTTCTCATACCGTATATATTGCAGAAATGATTGAATCATAATCCTGCCTATTTTTTGCGTATAACAATCGGACTAAATATTAGTCTTCGTTTTGATGCAATTGTTGTACGTAGATAGCGTGTTGCATTTTTTCGCGTTTAATCACTGATGGTTTGTCAAATTGTTGACGACGACGAAGTTCTTTAACAACACCTGTTTTTTCGAATTTACGTTTGAATTTTTTGAGAGCTTTTTCAATGTTTTCGCCCTCTTTTACTGGTACTACAATCATTTTAATTTGTAATTTTATAGGTTGATTAATAATTAT
>JAZOQF010000117.1:0-15298 GCA_045655905.1 Acutalibacteraceae bacterium
ATTTAATGCCAAGACTTATAGAAGAATTAGAAAATGCCGAAAAATATATTTTCTTAGAGTTTTTCATCTTGGCCGAGGGCCAAATGTGGGATCAAATTCATAAGGTGCTTAAAAAGAAAGCACGCGATGGGGTAGAGGTAAAGGTAATCTTTGATGATTTTGACTCTATAAAGCGTCAACACAGGGGATTTGTATCAAAATTAAGGCAAGAAAAAATTGAGGTGGCGGTTTTTAATCCAATAAACCCTACAATGAATATGTTTATGAACAACCGAAATCATCAAAAAATCATTGTAATTGACGGTAAAACTGCCATAACAGGTGGTTTCAATATTGGTGATGAATACGTTAACATGGTAGAACGTTTTGGATATTGGAAAGACAGCGGAATCATTGTTAAAGGTGAGGCTGTAAAAAGTTTTCTGAGTCTATTTTGTTCAATGTGGGAATTTTCTACTAAAAAAAGTATAAATATGCAAGATTATATTGCCAAGAGCAATGTTAAAGCAGAAGGATTTTTGATACCATATTCTGATAATCCACTAAACGATAAAAATCCGGCCGAGGGTATATATTCGCAAATTCTTAATACTGCCCAAAAATATGTTTACATCGCAACCCCGTATCTCATAATTGACAATGCTATGAAAAATAATCTAAGAATGGCAGCCAAATCGGGTATTGATGTTAGAATTGTGACACCGCACATACCTGATAAATGGTATGTCCACAATGTCACTCAGTATAATTATTTGGAACTGTTGGAAGCAGGGGTTAGAATTTATGAGTACACTCCGGGCTTTATACACTCTAAAATATTTGTGTCTGATGATAAAGTAGCAACCGTTGGCACTGTGAATATGGATTACAGAAGTTTCGTTTTTCATTTTGAATGTGGTGTTTGGATATGTGATAGTGATACCGTAACAGATATAAAAGTCGATATGCAAAAGGTCTTTGAACAAAGCGAAGAAATCAAAATTGACATATGGAAAAAACGTCCTTTGCGACAGAGAATTCTTCAGGCAATTTTGCACGTTTTTGCTCCCTTTATGTAATTGACAGCATCGCTGAAATCTGATATAATAATTAAAAAATTGTTAGGAGTTTTTAAGATGAAAGGCTTTTTTAAATTTTTAAGTTCTGTTGTTGCTGTTTTCGGCGCTGTGGTTGGAGCACTCGCCATTTTTGATAAATTTTTTAATAAAAACCGCATTCGAGGTGATTATTTAGAATGTAATCCTGATGCTTCTGTAGAAGACGAAGAATAGTTAAAAAGCACCCTTGAAGGGTGCTTTTTGTTATCTTTTTCTGATTTTTCTGTAGGTTGAAGGGGTGTGACCGGTTATTTTTTTGAACAACTTAGAAAAATAGTTAGGACTTTCGAAAGAAAGAAGTTCTGATATTGCGTTTACAGAAGTATCGGTTTCTCTTAGCAACTGTTTAGCTTTTTCTATCTTCATTTTATTAAAGTAAGCCATTATGGAAGTGCCTGTATTTTTCTTAAACTGCTTGAAAATGTATGACCTGTTGTAGTGCAAGGTTGAACAAATTTTTTCTACATTTAGGTTTTCAAAAATATGTTCTCTCATATAATCAATAACGTGTTTTGAAATAAATTCTTCATAGTTATCTTTTGAAAGGAAAATGGCTTCCGAATTATTGTTTTCGGTTTCGCCACGCATAAGATTTATCAAAAAAAGTTCGAGATAGTTTTTAATTAACTGCTGACCGCCTAACGTAGGGGAGGAAAGCAGTTTCATTTTTTTAAGTTCCGGCGCAAAGGGAGGAATGTCGAAGGTTTTCTTGCCTTCCTCAACAATTGCATATATAAACCTAAGCAAGCTTTTGTTAAGAGTCATTTTTCGGCTTTCGAAAAAGTGAATGGCTTCGCTGTTGCATTCAAAGGAAATAACAATGATATTTGGTGCATGATTTCCGTCGGCTTTAAGTGAATGGGTTTCATTAGGTTTATGAAAGAGCACTTCGCCTTCATTCAATAAGATTTCATTTTCGCCGGCTGTGCAAATAACATTTCCTTTTTCGGCACAAACTAACTCCCAAAAATCGTGAGACTCAGTGTGAGTGGCGAAATTTTTGGTCAACTCAAGGAAGTGTATCGTTATTATTTTGTTGATTACTAAAAGGTTTTCAATTTTGTGTTTGTAATATTTCTTTTCCATATCACAATGGTAGCATGTTTTTGCTTAAATGTCAATTTTTTCTGCAAAATTTCATTAGTAGATTATTTTACTCTTTTTGTGTAGCCATTGACATTGTATTTTAATAAAAATTATCTTAAAATTAGGTTAGACGGAAGTCAAATTATATAAAGGAGTGCAGTTATGAGAGTATTAGCTATTGGATGCCATCCTGATGATGTGGAAATCGCATGCGCAGGTACATTGGCAAAGTGTGTTAAAAGAGGCGATACGGTAATTGTATGTCATGTATCAACGGGTAATTTGGGTCATGTTATTATCCCACCTGATGAGCTAACAGTAATTCGTGCTAATGAGGCAAAGAAGGCAGGCTCACTTGCAGGTATTGAGGTAATATCCGCAGGCTTTAATGACCTTGCAATTTATGACAACAACAAAGAGGCGAGAGATAAGATAGTTGACGTAATACGTTATGCAAATCCGGATGTTATAATCACTCATAATCCTGATGATTATATG
This sequence comes from Acutalibacteraceae bacterium, assembly GCA_045655905.1. Classification (GTDB taxonomy): domain Bacteria; phylum Bacillota; class Clostridia; order Oscillospirales; family Acutalibacteraceae; genus UBA737. The sequence continues at coordinate 2,682 of JAZOQF010000117.1, forward strand.
CCTGATCATACTGCAGTTTCGCGTCTTGTATTTGATGCGAGCTTTACGGCAACACTTCCAAATTATACATATGAGGCGCATTACAGTAACCCTGAAAATCCGCCTGCAAAGCTTGTGCCCATCTATTATATGGATACTTTAGCAGGTGTAAACTTTGTGCCGGAAGAATTTGTTGATATAACCGAAGAAATCGATTTGAAGCTCGAAATGCTTGAATGTCATGAAAGTCAGCTTGTATGGATGAGGGAGCATGACGGTATCGATTTTGCAGATATGGTTAAAACATGTTCACGCTACAGAGGCTATCAGTGTGGAGCTGATTACGCAGAAGGCTTCCGCACTTGCAAAGCATATTTAAAAGGTACAACTGAAAAGTTATTACCATAAAGTTAAAAAAATTAGGAGGAATTTATTATGGATTTTTTATCAACAGTAAAGGGAAGCGCACTTGAAGGATTCTATCCTGATGGATGGGATTTTGCTAAAATTGATGCTTGTATCGATGCACCTGAAAAGGTTTGCGAGCGTCAGGCTTTTTGGAATGAAGAGTTCACTCCAATTAAATGTAAAGATTTGACCGAGTTTGAAATTTACATGGGCCATGAAATTGCTTTAAAAATTAAGCAGGCAGCAGATGCAAATAAGAAAATTGCATTTATTTTGCCTGTTGGTCCTATGGGAATGTATAAATGGGTTGTATATTTCATTAAAGCATGGAATGTAAAATGTGACCATGTATACACCTTTAATATGGATGAGTGGAGCGATTCTGAGGGAAATACACTTTCTTCTGATAACCCTGGTTCATTCCAGTATACAATGGAGCAAGCTCTCTTTAATCCTCTTGGAGAACTTACTGTTCCTGTAGCACAGAGAAACTTTGCTACTAAGGAAAATCTTCCTACATATCCTGAGAAAATCAATGCATTAAAGGCTGAGGGCGTTGAACTTGTATTGGTTTACGGTATAGGCAGAATGTGCCATATTGCTTTCTGGGAGCCTACATTTGCTGCTGATTATGCATCAGCTGAAGAGTGGGAGCAAGCTCCTTATCGCATTGGCGCAAAAATCCATCCTTTAACCGTTGAACAAAATGCACTCACAAGCTTTAAGTCAAGAACAACTTTAGTTCCTTGCCGTGCAAATACAATTGGACCTGGCTTGTTCCTAAAGGCTGATTATGCTATCGGTGGTGCAGATGGTATTTTAGGCAGAGGAATGCAGTGGCAGGGATTGTCTCTTTGGATGACATTGCGTCACGGTAAAACTCCTTGGATTACATCTTCTTATATTCCAACTATTAAGGGTAAGTTATTCTTCATGGAAGAATTAGCAGGTCCTTTAAATGCGGAGTGTAACTAATATGTCAGAACGTAATGGAATTGCCATTGTAGGAACTGCTCTTGTTGATAAAATCAATGAGATTTCAGCCTATCCGAGTTCAGGCGAGCTTACCAAGATTTCTTCTGTAAGCAAAGCTGTGGGTGGTTGTGTTCCAAATGTGGCTATAGATATAAAACGTTTCGACCCATCAATTGATGTTAAGGCAGTTTGCAAGGTTGGTAATGATGCTGACGGACAGTTCTTAAATGACACATTAAGTGAAAACGGTGTTGATACAAGCGGATTTTCTGTTGGTGAAATTGCTACATCCTTTACCGATGTTATGAGCGTTAAGGGTGGACAGCGTACATTCTTTACCTATCCCGGTGCTTGCGCTGATTTTGGTATTGATGATATTAAGTTTGATGAACTTGATGTTAAACTCTTCCATTTGGGATATTTTCTGTTGCTTGATAAGGTTGATAACGGCGATGGAAAAAAGATTCTTCAAAAGGCAAAAGAATATGGTTTTAAAACCTCTATTGACCTTGTGAGTGAAAACAGTGACCGCTATTATCTTGTTAAGGAATGTTTGCCTTATACTGATAATTTGATTATCAACGAGTTAGAGGCAGGAATGTTAACAGGCATAACCGCTACCGAAGATAACTTAGAGGAAATTGCCCGTAAACTTAGAAGTATGGGTGTCTCTGAAAGGGTTATTATTCATACCAAGGAAATTGGTGTTTGTTTATCTGATAACGGTTTCTTCACCCAAAAATCTTACAATATTCCAAGAGAAGCTATCAAGGGTACTACGGGTGCAGGTGACGCTTTCTGTGCCGGTTCGTTGGTAGGCATTTACCGAGGTTTAAGTGAAACTGAAATCTTGACCTTGGCAACAAAAGCGGCTTCAGTTTCTTTGACACAGGCTGACGCTATTTCAGGTATGTGTGAGGAATCTGAAATTGATGCAATATTGGATAAAATAATTGTATAATTTCTTTCATTTTAAAAACAGCAGTAAAATCGAGGTTTTACTGCTGTTTTTGTTTATGTAAACTTCGAATTGTGTTGACAAAATGTCGAATAACACCTATAATTGTTGTAAGACAATCGGCATACTACAATTAACCGAAAGTGAGAAAGTTTCATATGATGAATATGTTAGAGCGTTGCGGAAGTGTAATCAAACAATTTTGTACTGATGGCGAGTGTTATGAGTGTAAAACTTTTGGTAAGGGACACATAAACAGCACTTATTTGGTTTGCTGTCGCAATGCAGATGGCAAAACTATAAAATACGTTATGCAGGCTATTAACACTTATGTTTTTAAAGAACCTGACAAATTGATGGATAATATTATCAGGGTTACAGACTTTTTAAGAAAAAAGGAACCTGAAAACCGTGGAATTTTGAATATGATTCGTACTAAAGACGGCAATGGTTTCTATCGTGATGATGAGGGAAAATGCTGGCGAATGTATGTTTATGTTGACGATGCTTTATCCCTTGAAACCGTTGGTCTTCCTGATGATTTTTATGAAGCAGCTTATGCTTTTGGTAAATTTCAACACGATTTATCTGATTTTCCAGCTGACACGCTTTTTGAAATTATTCCCGATTTTCACAACACGGAAAAACGTTATCAGGACTTTTTAGCAGCTGTTGCAAAGGATAAATCGGGCAGAGCTAAGAATGTCGCACAGGAAATCAAATTTATTAAGGATAGAGCAGAATTTTATTCACTCTTAAATAATAAATTTGCCGAGGGTGTAATTCCGCTTCGTGTAACCCATAACGATACAAAGCTTAATAATGTGCTTTTGGATAAATTCACACGTAAAGCCTTGTGCGTGTTAGACCTTGATACCATTATGCCGGGATTTTCGGTAACAGACTTTGGAGATGCTATTCGTTTTGGTGCTAACAATGCTGTCGAGGACGAAAAGGATATTTCAAAGGTTTGGTTGAATCTCGACTTATTTAAGGCGTATACCGAAGGGTATTTGTCCGGTTGTGCCGGAAAACTCTGTAATGAAGAAATAATGCTTTTGCCCGAAGGTGCTAAAATGATGACTATTGAGTGTGGAATGCGCTTTTTGGCAGATTACATAGAAGGAGATTTATATTTTAAAACTGCTTATCCTGAACATAACCTTGTACGTGCACGTACTCAGCTAAAATTAGTTTATGATATGGAAAAGCATTTTGATGATATGAAGCAAATCGTTAGTACATATTGTAAATAGGATGATATAAATGATAACTTTAAAAAATGACATTCTAACTGTAAAAATTTCTGAGTTTGGTGCCGAACTTAAAAGTATACTTAAGGACGGTTACGAATACATTTGGCAAGGAGACCCACAGATATGGGACGGCTCTGCTCCGATATTATTCCCGCTTTGCGGTGCTTCTAGGGATAATAAATATGTCCTTAATGGACAAGAATTTAATATCCTACAGCACGGATTTGCAAAGGAAAAGATGTTTGAAGTTGAGTCTGCAACAGATAAAAAGGCGGTTTTTCTTCTTAAAGATGATGAAGAAACTCGTAAAGTTTTTCCTTTTAAGTTCGAATTTCGCGCAATCTTCACTTTGAAAAACAATACGCTTAAAACGGAATACAAAGTAAAAAATCTAACAGATGACACAATGTATTTTTCTGTTGGTTCGCATGAGGCATTTGTTGTACCTGAGGGAATAGAAGACTATGATATTATATTCCCTAAAAAAGAAGTCCTTGAAACATTGCTCTGCAATGGTCCATTGTTACAAAAACATAAAATGATGATTGCTAAAAACACCAACGTTTTACCAATGTACGATAAATATTTCTTGTTAGATACTTTGATTTTCGGCGACCTTAATTCAAAGAGTGCAATACTTAAAAATCGCAAAACCGAAAGAGCTGTCAAGGTTGATTTCCCCGATGCTGATTATTTTCTTATTTGGCATAAGCCGTTCGCTCCTTATGTATGCTTAGAACCTTGGAGTGGTATGGCGGACAGGGAAGATAGTGATTATGATATTACAAAAAGGGATGCTATCATTTCTCTTAACGCTAATAAAGAGTATACTAATACTCATACAGTAACAATTCTTTAAATAAAAAAAGTCGGTCAAATTTGACCGACTTTTTTCAGTTTTAGTAATACTAAAAACGGAAATATCTTTGAGCGTTTTTATAGCAAATGCCTTCAATTAAATCTTTAAGTGCTTTTTGGTCGTTAGGATATTCACCATTTTCAACCCATTCACCAACAAGATTACAAAGAATTCTTCTAAAATAATCATGACGGGTATAGGATAAGAAACTACGAGAATCTGTAAGCATTCCGATAAAGTTACCAAGAAGAGAAAGGTCTGCAAGGGACTTTAACTGCTCTTCCATACCACGTTTTGTGTCATTAAACCACCAAGCAGAACCGTGCTGAATTTTTCCTGCAACTTCGGTGCCTTGGAAAGCACCAAGGAAGGTATCAAGCATAGCATTGTCCTGGGGATTAAGGGAATATAAAACTGTTTTAGGTAGGCTGTTTTTGGTTTCTAAAGCATTTAAGAATGCTACAAGCTCATCACCACAAGCACGAGTGGAGATGCAGTCGAAACCTGTGTCAGGTCCTAAAAGTTCGAATTTTTTGGTATTTGTGTTGCGTATTGCACCATAGTGGATTTGCATTACAACATCACGCTTAGCGTATTCCTTACCCAAATGCAATAGGATGTTGGTTTTGTATGCATCAGCTTCGGCCTGGGTTACAGTACCACCCTTTAATGCACGAGCTAAGATTTTGTTAAGTGTTTTCTCATCGAGAATGGAATACACAGCGTAATCAAGACCGTGGTCGGAAGCTTTACAACCGTTTTCACAGAAGAATGCAAGGCGATCGGTCAAAGCTTTTTTAACATCGGCAACGGTTTTAATTTTGTAACCACAAACCTCGGATAATTTATTTATGTATTCAACAAATCCTGCTTTTTCAATGTTAACTGCCTTATCAGGGCGGAAGGAGGGAACAACCTTTGTTTCGAAGGTTGTATCTTCGGAAATAGCTTTGTGCCAACGTAAATCATCAACAGGGTCGTCTGTAGTACCAATTACAGCAACATTTGAAGCGTTAATTAAGCCACGAACAGACATATCGTCGCTTTTAAGCTTTTCGTTACATAAATTCCATACTTCTTCGGTTGTGTCACTTGATAAAATACCATCGTAGTCAAAGTACTTTTTAAGTTCCAAGTGTGTCCAATGATACATCGGATTTCCAATAGCCTTTGGTAACATATCGGCAAAGTGACCGAATTTTGTGCGGGCATCGGTATCGCCTGTAATTTCATCTTCGCTGATACCGTTTGAACGGATTAAACGCCACTTATAATGGTCACCACCAAGCCATACCTGTGTGATATTTTCAAATTTGCGGTCCTCGGCGATTTCCTGAGGATTGATATGGCAATGATAGTCGATAATCGGCATATCCTTTGCATAATCATTATAAAGTTGTTTTGCGGTTTCACTTCTTAAAATGAAGTTTTCATTGATAATACCCATTTTACGTTTCTCCTTTAAATTTGCAAGCAATTTTAACTATAATTACTACAATATTAGTGTAATCTTTTTGTGAGGAAAAGTCAACAATATACTTGCTTTTTTTGGTAAATAGTATATAATTATAAGTAATGTTAGCTTTCGGAGGGAATAGTAATGATAACGATTAAAGATGCAGTAAAAGAAATTAAGGAAAGACCAATCAAAGTACTTCAATTCGGAGAGGGTAATTTTCTTCGTGCGTTTGTTGACTATATGATAGATATAGCAAACGAAAAGGGAGTTTTTGACGGCTCGGTTGCAATTGCTAAGTGCGTTAAATTTGGGAGTCTTGAAAGATTTCACAAACAGGACAACCTTTACACTGTAATACTTAGAGGCAGAGAAAACGGTGAGGTTGTAAATTCTTCACGTGTCATTACTTCTGTCAGCAAATCTGTATGTTGTTATGAACAATATGATGAATACATAAGTTTAGCTAAACTCGACAGCTTGAGATTTATAGTTTCTAACACTACCGAAGCAGGAATTGTATTGGATGAAAATGACCATATCGATGGTATTCCTGAAACCTATCCTGGAAAACTTACACAGTTCTTGTATGAGCGTTATAAAGCTTTTAACGGTGACAACAGCAAAGGTCTTATTATTTTACCTGTTGAGCTTATCGAAAATAACGGTATCAAACTCAAAGAATGTGTTTTAAAACTTGCTGAAATTTGGAAGCTTTCTGCTGAGTTTATTGCTTGGATAAACGATGCTTGTGTATTCTGCAGCACCTTGGTTGACCGTATTGTTACTGGCTATCCTTTTGATGAGGCAGAGAGCATTTGTGAAAACCTTGGATACAAGGATGAATTACTTGATGTTGCTGAGCCATTTGGCCTTTGGGTAATTGAAAGCGAAAAGGATATTTCAGGCGAATTTGCTCTTGATAAAGCAGGAATGCCTGTAGTATTTACAGATAATCAAAAGCCTTACAGAGAACGCAAGGTTAGAATTCTTAACGGAGCTCACACCTCAACCGTGCTTTTGGGTTGGCTTGCGGGTCTTGAAATTGTTAGAGAATGTATGGCTGACAGTGTAATTCGTGGCTTTATGGAAAAGGCTGTTAATGAAGAAATTAGCCCATTTGTAAAACTTCCCGCCGACGATGTAAAAGCATTTGCTAATGCTGTTTATGAGCGCTTTGATAATCCTTTTATAAGACATAAGGTTTTAGATATTTCGCTTAACTCCGTTTCTAAGTGGAAAGCAAGAGTTTTGTCTTCCGTTAAAGATTACTTCAATGCAAACGGTGAATTACCACGAGCTTTAACATTCTCCTTTGCAGCATTGTTGGCCTTCTACACATCTGATACCTTGGTTGACGGTGCTCTAAAAGCTGTAAGAGCTGACGGTACAGAGTATGTAGTTAAGGACGGGGAAGACGTTCTTAAATTCTTCTCTGAAAATTCCGGCAAGACGGAAGCTGAATACGTTAGTGCAGTTACTGCAAATACTGATTTCTGGGGCGAGGACTTGTCTCTTATGAACGGCTTTAATGAGGCTGTTACAAAGTATTTGGTTGCAATTCGCACATTAGGTGCTTCGGTTGCAGCAAAGAAACTTTTAGATGGTGAACTGTAATGTCTGAACTGTTTAAAATTAATGATAAAGATAATGTTGCGGTTGCTTTGGTTGAAACTAATGGTGTTCCTGCAGGACACAAGGTGGCAGTCTGCGACATTAACAAGGATGAACCCATTATTAAATACGGGTTTCCCATAGGTAAGGCAAGAGAAAATATTGCTAAAGGTGAGCATGTACATTGTCATAATATCTATTCAGATATGAAGAAAATTGACGGTTATGAGTATTCGCCTGAGTTTTCCGAGCTTTTAAAGGAAACTCCCAAAACCTTTATGGGTTATAAGCGTAAAAATGGTAAGGTTGGTATTCGAAACGAGGTTTGGATAATTCCTACTGTTGGTTGTGTCAATGCAATTGCTAAGGCTATTGAGGATGAATCACAGCAGTATAAATTTGAAAATATTGATGGTATATTTTCGTATTCTCATCCTTATGGTTGTTCACAGCTTGGTGATGACCAGTTTAACACACAAAAGATGCTTTGCGGTCTTATCAATCATCCAAATGCTGCCGCTGTACTTGTGTTGAGCCTTGGTTGTGAAAACAACAACCTTGATGAAATGAAAAAAGTTCTCGGCGAATATGATAAGGAACGAGTTAAGTTCCTTGTGTGCCAGGAAACAGAGGACGAAATCGCTGATGGTGTAAACCTTGTGAAAGAACTTTGCGAGTATGCTAACGGTTTTGCTCGTACTGAGTGTGATGCAAGTGACCTTGTAATTGGTCTTAAATGTGGTGGTTCTGATGGTTTTTCAGGAATTACTGCAAATCCATTGGTTGGTAAGATTTCTGATAAACTCATTTCTATGGGTGGAAGTGCGATTTTAACCGAAGTTCCCGAAATGTTTGGTGCAGAAGCTTTGCTTTTTGACCGTTGTAGAACAAAAGAAATTTTTGATGATGCGGTAAATCTCATCAATAATTTTAAAGATTATTTTGCTTCTTACGGTGAGCCTATTGATGAAAATCCATCACCCGGTAATAAAGCGGGGGGAATTAGTACTTTGGCTGACAAAGCGCTTGGTTGCACACAAAAAGGTGGTAGTGCTCCTGTTGAGGATGTTTTAAGATACGGTGAAACCGTGAAAGAAAAGGGACTTTCTCTTTTGCAAGCTCCCGGTAACGACTTGGTTGCTGCTTGTGCTTTGGCTTCAAGTGGAGCACATATGGTATTGTTTACTACGGGTCGAGGAACTCCTTTTGGATGTCCTGTTCCAACTCTCAAAATTTCAAGTAACACTGCGTTATTTAATAACAAATCTAAATGGATTGATTATAATGCAGGCCAACTGCTCGACGGAAAAACCATGGAATTTTGCACCGATGAGTTCTTTTCACTAATTATCGATGTAGCAAACGGCAAAAAAGCTAAAAGTGAAAATCTTGACAAACGTGATATAGCCATATTCAAAGATGGCGTAACACTCTAATTTTAAATTAAGCACTTGTTTTAAATGACAAGTGCTTTTCTTTTTGTCGGTATATCACCTTAAAGTTTGTTAAAAATATTATTTGAGGTGATTTTTATGCCTAAAAAGTTAGGTAGGAGAACTATTATTTTTGAAAATAGTCCTAGGATAATAAGCTACGGTTCAATAGTAGGAAAAAAAGAACACGAGGGACCTTTGAGCGAGGAGTTTGATGAGTTTATCACAGATAGCTTTTTTGGAGAAGATAGTTTTGAAAAAGCTGAAAGCAAGTTACAAAAAACAGCAGTTCAAATTGCTCTGGATAAGGCAGGGCTTAAAAACGGCGATATTGATAATCTCTTTGCCGGTGACCTTTTGAATCAATGTATCGGAAGCTCTTTTGGTAATAAGGAGCGAGGAATACCTTTTTTAGGGCTTTACGGCGCTTGTTCGACAATGGCGCTGTCAACTGCATTAGCATCATTTTTTGTTGATAGCGGAGCCTCAAACAAGGCAGTCGCAGTTACTTCGTCACATTTTTGCTCAGCAGAAAGACAGTATAGATTTCCGCTGAATTATGGCTCACAGCGTCCTCAAACATCGCAATGGACAGTGACAGGATCTGGCGCTTTAATAATTGGAAGGGAAGGGGAAGGCCCTAAAATTGAAGGCGCAGTTTTTGGTGAAATTAAGGACCTTGGAGTCACAGATACCAATAATATGGGGGCGGCTATGGCACCTGATGATGTTAAAATAAGACCATACCCATTGATAGAGGGTATGGTCTTTTTCTACACACAAATCCAGTATTTAAGGGGGTTCCGAGCACTTTTTAAAGATTTTTTAATGCAAAAAATTGTCGAAAAAACTGTTAATGAAATTAGGTTGTCATCTTCAATTCATTAACACTAAAAGGAGGAATTATATGAACCTATATGAAACATTGCTATCCGAATTTGGTTATAACAAACCTATATTGTTTTCAGAAATCAAATTTAATAATTGGTGTCCTCAACAAATCAGCAGAGATTTGCGAAAGTTGTGTCAGGATGGAAAAGTGGTTAAATTTGATTCAGGTATTTACTACATACCAAAAACAACTCCGTTTGGAGTTGCACATTTTAATCCTAAAAAGGTAATTGAAAAGAAATTTATAAAAGATAGCGAAAATGTTTTCGGATACTACTCGGGCAGTTATCTACAATACGAACTCGGTATATCTAAACATAAACCTGCCGTTATCGAAATCTATACCAATGAAGAAAGCCGAGATTTGCATAAAGTCAAGTTGGGCAATTACCAAATAGCACTACATAAACCAAGAACTAAAATCGATAAATTTAATGCGCCTGTTCTATGCTTCTTGGAACTAATGAATGGTATTGATGTAGAACCCCTTGACGAGTATAAACGCAAACTGATAAGCGACTATATCGCAGAAAACCGAATAACCCAAAAACAAATTACTAAATACATACCGTTCTTTCCAGATAAGACTTGCCGAAATTTAATAGAAAGCGAGGTGATCTACCGTGTCCCGCAGTAATAGTTGTATGGTTTGTACATATCTAATCGAACTTGTAGCAGGAATAATGACCGGTTACATATTTATCTATCTTGATGATGCCATTGTGATGAGGTTTGCACTTTCGATTTTATATATCCCAGCCGTTCTTGTGCTTGTGGACGCCAAATCAAAAATGGTGCGGTTTTTAGTCTATGTAATGCTAACCGCAGTCTGCTTTTGGGGCGTACTTTACGCTATCTATTTCCGCAGACCTTTTGGCTTTTCGCTGATTTTCTGCGCCATTGTCGGCTTTGTCTACTATGTAATATTTACTGAACCCGCCAAAAAAGAAAAACTGTCAAAAATAATTGTCGTCAATTTGTGCTTTTTCACCCTCGTGTTCTTAATCGCTCTCTCTTGCAACTTGATGTTCAACCCTAGGCACGCACCCCTCCTCAACGGTGGAGCGGTGATGTGGTGATAAGTTTTTCTGTCTATTGCGAATAATTTGACTATATGTTATAATTATGTCAAGAGGTGAACAACGTGGAATACTTACATATATTGTTATTATTTATAGCGATATTCTTGTGCCTTTTACCGCTGTTTTTGCGAAAGCCAAAAGCTACTTCCCAAAAGCCGATAACGAAACCTATTTCAGAATATGATAGCGAAGGATATAATCGACAAGGTTACAATGAAGTCGGAAGAAACAGACAAGGCAAATATAATCGTTATTATAATGTGAAATGTTATAAAACTGATTTGTATAGCGAAGAAGGGTTTTTAGATATTCGAAAAAATCCCTTTTACATAACCAACCACGCACGAGAGCGTATGTACGAGCGAATGGGTATTAGAGATTCATATAGAATGGAAGAGCTTGCTTTTGAAGCTTATCAATTTGGCAAGAGTAAGTTGCAACTTATGAAATCCGAAAGAGGAACTATTGAAGAAAAAGAACAAGAATATGGCGATAGCGTAATTTTAATTTATCGTGGTTATTGCTATGTGTTCACCGAAAGCAACGGTCTAAAAACCGTCTACAAAAATGATAGAGTCAGAGCATAAATTAACGCCCCGTTAGGATAACACCTATCGGAGCGTTTCTTGTTTTAACAGCATTTTAGTTATCTATCACACATCATACTCATTCTTCCGTCTGCCTGTGCTACCATTGCAAATTTATTGCCTATTGGGGTCACAGAGCGCCATCCATCCATATTGAAGAGTTGTGATTTTGGAAGTGGTTCATCAAAAAGAGCTGATGTTGATATCTTTTTGCAATAGTATCTATTTAAAGAGTATAATGCGGCAAGAGACATAAAAACATTTTCTAGATTTCCTTTTTTGTAATTATCATTGTCAGTTCTTTCATGTTTCACTTTATTATAAGCTTTCCACCAATAAGGTGTATCTTGAGTAGTAAGACCATCAAAAGGAATAAAACTTTTCTTAATTCTTTCAAAATGTACCGCACTTGAGATAAAGTTATTATAACCGCATAATATATTGGCGTAATCTAAAATTTTAGTTGGCGATGCAGTTGGGTCTATTTCTTTGCAAAGTAGTTTGCATAAAACATCAATTTCTGAACAAATAGCTAACAACATTCGTTCAAACTCTATAGAATATGTAGAATAATTATCTTCGGCGAACTCAACATAATTAAGTGATTCGATAAAATCCTTTTCTAAGCGCAAATAAAACGCCCATACTTTTGAATTATATTCTTCTATGGTCATAATTTATCCTCCTATGTATTTATACAAATTATATCATTTTTCTGAATTTTATTCAATGTCAAAAATACATTCATTATTTCACAACCTTTACAAAATGGAACATTACATCAGGACCTTCGTTTGGGTCATGTTCTTCATCATATGGCATGGGATGCTCGGGCTGAAAATATTCACACCAAAACTCATCAATCTTAAAACCGCATTTATTGACGTAAAAATGTATGTTTCGTTTCTCAAAATAAGGCGTGCAAGTCTCCCAAACCTTGGTTTCGGGATGTAATTCCTCAATCGCAATCCAAGCACCATATCCAATACCTTTTGTATGCTCTTCTGGAGAAACAAAAAGAATTTCTAATTCGTTTACATTAGTTTCTTTGTTTATTTTAAGTATCACACCACCGACTTTTCTGCCGTCTAAAACAATGCGGTATGTTTCACTATCAGG